>DATHTS010000122.1:0-4831 GCA_035462935.1 Pyrinomonadaceae bacterium | reverse complement strand
CTCACTTCTCACCTCTCACTTTAATAAGGATCATCGTCATATCGTCGTGCTGGTTCGCGCCGTTGGCAAACTCGTCGGCGCGTTCAACAATATAATTTAGAATTTCTTCGGCAGGTTTTTCCGTAACTCTCTTGATTTCCTCAAGCATCGCGTCTTCGCCCCATTCTTCTTCGTTCGGATTCATCGCTTCCGAAATTCCGTCGGTAAAACCGACGAGCAAATCGCCCGGCTGCAATTCTATTTCGCCTTGTTTATAAAAAACAAAATCCGACGGCAGCATCCCGACGACCGCGCCGCCTTCTTCGAGCTTCAGGACTTCAAAATCATCGTCCTTTTTTCTAATTAAAAATGGCGGATTGTGTCCGGCATTTACGTAAATCAGCTTTCGCGTTTTCGGGTCGTATTGACTGTAAAAGAATGTGGCGTAGCGATTCGATGTTGAGGCTTCGTAGAGAAGACTGTTGATTTGTTTCATCAGCGACGCCAGATCGTCTTTGAAATGAATTGACTGCCCGCGCAGGCTCGCCTGTAAGCTCGCCATCATCAAGGACGCGCCGATGCCTTTGCCAGAAATATCGCCGATGGCAATGCCGAATTTTCCTTCGGGCAGTTCGAGAAAATCGTAATAATCGCCGCCGACTCCGAGCGCCGGACGACACGCGCCGAAATAATCCAAGCCTTCTACCTTTGGAAGCTCCTGCGGAAAAAGTCTTTCCTGCACTTCCCTGGCGATTTCAAGCTCGCGGTTTATTCTTTCTCTCTGCACAGCTTCCCGCGCAATCGTTTCGGTCAAACGTGAATTTTCCAAAGCCAAGCCGGTCTGCGTCGCCACCGATCTCAAAAGCCGCAAATCATTCGGCGTATATGGCTCTTCGGATTTTTTCGGGCTTAAACTGATAATTCCTGAAAGTTCGTCTTTCGCGCCGACGGGAAGAAGAAGCTGCGAATTTAATTTTTGCAGGTTTTCGCGTTCTTCCGTATCCAGTTCTTCATTTATCCACGAATCTTTTTCGTCCTGGTAAACAATCAAAGGCTCGTTGCGCTTTAATTTCTCCATTATTTTCGCATCTTCAGACAAACCGACGGTCGGAGCTATTTCGTAACCGAGCGCGTGCGCGGGTTGAAAATGGCTGCTGTTTTTTAATAGAAGAGCGATTTGCGGAACGTGCAGCGACTCGCTGATTCGCGTCGAAACCATCTCCAGAAGCGGTTTTGTCTCGACCATCGTGCGAACCTGTTCGCTTAAATCGGAAAGAATCTGCTCGGCGTTATAGGCTTCGCGGAAAAACTTGCGGTCAATCCAAATCCTGATTTTATCGGCTAAAAGCCGAATTACAAAAACGCCCGTCACACCGAGCGCGATAAAAGTTATCCGTTGCGGACGGTTTGCTTCCGTTCCCGTAACAAAAGAAAGCGCCGTCAAAATGACAAGACTGCTTAATAAAATCTGCAAAACGAGAACACCGTTCTTCGCAAAAGCATATTGCAAACCCTGCCGCACGACGACGCGCACGTCCATTGCACGGTGAACGACGATTACATAAGCCATTGTCAACGGAAACAGAAGCATTAACACTAGAGCCAAAATTGCCACCCAAAACGGCACAATTTCGAAAAAAGAGCCTTGCGCGCCGCTGAAAATGCGATAGATAACAATCAAAAAACTCGGCATCATCGCCGCCGCCGTTCCATAAAGCATCAACCTCAAACGCCGCCGGGCGTCAGGATTTTTCGTCGTTCCCGATTTATGACCGAGCGCGGCGAAAAAAATCGAAATGGCACTCAAATTTACGAAAATTACGATTTTGTTATAAAAATCCGTTAAAGGCTTCAGAAAACTGACAACGTCCAAACCCGAATTTGTTCTGATTAATCCTAAAAGAGTAGCGAAAATCTGAAACGCGAGCGGCACTATAAAAATCCATTTCAGCCACGGCAGTTTCCGGTCAACGCTCCAGCGTTCGGGAAAATAAATACCGAACAGAAGCATCGCCAGCGCCCAAGCCGAAAAAAATACATCCTGATAAATCCCGACGAAAGTGTCGCTCGGATACGTTTCCAAACCGAGCGAGCTTAAACCGAGCAAAACAAAAAGCAGAACCCACGCCAGCGGATCGCGCGGGCGCGCGAAAACCACCCAGAAACCGAGCAAAATGCAAAACGTCGGCAGAACATAAACAAAAAGAAACCCGACAATTTGTCGGCTGTAATAATTAAAATCCTTTTCGAATCTATGAGGCTGAATAGTTGTTTCGAGCCTTTCGATTCCGCCGTCCGCAGTTTTTCTCTGCATCGTAAGCGAAACCGGCTGCCCGCTTTGCAGCTTTGAAAATTCATCCTGAAAAATCTCATCGCTTGTCAAAAGCCTTCCGTTTATCGCCTCAATACGGTCGCCGATCTTTATGCCCGCCGCTTCGCCTTCCGGTCTAACTGAAACGACCTGTTTATTGTAAGTAAAAGGAAAAATAAACTCCGCCGAAGCATTGCTCTGAACAGCAAATATATTCGAGTAATGCACCGCCAAAGCCGAGAAAGCAAATGCCGCCAACAGCAAAAGCGGGATATAAAGAAGCGTTCGTTTTTTCATAGACTTTATGACAGGTAATACTTCGTAAACTTTATTGACTCTTTAACGTAAGACAAAATAGCACGTCTTTCAAAATATTAATATTCTACAAAATAAACTTTCGGAGGTTTTATGACAAAGAAGTTTTTGCTTTTATCATTGATTTTATCGTTTATTTTTTGCCTGTCTTTTTCAATTTCCGCCCAAAACCCGCAGATTGCCAGCGTCGTTCACACGCAGCATAAAATAAATTCGACGGTTTTAGGAGAAGAAAGAACCGTTTTGGTGCGCGTTCCGCCGAATTACGCTCAAACGGACGAGAAATTCCCCGTCGTCTATATGCTCGACGCGCACGCGCCGCAGAATGCAATGATGGCGGGCATTATCGAGCAGCAAGTTTGGGGCGGAGTGATGCCGGAAATGATTCTGGTCGGCATTCAAAACACGCAGCGCGTCCGCGATATGACGCCGACGAAAACCGAACGCGCCGGAAGCGGAGGTGGTGAAAAGTTTCTGGAGTTTATCGAAAAAGAAGTTATTCCGATGGTTGAGAAAAACTACCGCACACAGCCGTTTAGAATTTTTGCCGGTCATTCGCTTGCCGGAATGACGGTCGTCAATTCCTTTGTCTCGCGCCCCGATCTTTTCAACGCCTACATCGCAGCCAGCCCGTTTCTGCATTGGGACAACAACTACGTCGTCAAACGGGCGGAAGAAGCTTTTAAACAAAACAAGGATTGGAAAAAGACGATGTTCATCGCTCTCGGCGACGAACCGCAATACACGAACGGTTTTAATTCCTTCCAGGATTTGCTCAGCCGCGCGAAGCCGAAAAACTTCAACTACGAGTTTCAGCTATACAAGGACGAAAATCACGGCTCGATAGTCTTGCGGGCTTATTATGCAGGCTTGCGAAAAGTTTTCGACGGCTGGACACCGCCGCAGACGGGAAACATCACGGATTTGGAAAACCATTACAAAAGGCTTTCCGACCGTTTCGGCTATAAAATCCAGATTCCTGAAAATCTGCTGAATCAAATCGGCTATCAATTCCTAAATCAAAACCGCAACGACGAAGCAATCGCCGCATTCAGAAAAAACATCGAAAACTACCCGAACTCGGCAAACGTCTATGACAGCCTCGGCGAAGCCTTGGAAAAAACCGGGCAGATAAAACAGGCAAAAGAAAACTATGAGAAAGCCTACAATCTGGCAGCCAAGCAAGGCGATACACAGTTGGCGCAGATTTTTAAGACAAACCTTGACAGGGTTTCAGAAAAGTTGAAATAGAGCAGTTAAGGATTCATATATAGTTCAGAGTCCAAACTTTAGTTTGCCTCGCCCGCCGCGCTTCGCTGGCGGGCGCACGCTAAAGCGTGGACTCAAAACAGTATATTCGATCTAAAACGTCCCGGAGAAAATTTGAAAACTCATAAAGGGAAGTAAACTTAAATGTTTTGATAACTTTCTTCCCTTTTTACCGACGTTAAAGCTCACCCTCACAATCGCGGTGTCCGCAGTCGCATTTGATCTCGACAATATCCTGCTCGACCGCATCCTTACAGTGATCGCTGCAATATTTTTTATCGCCCGCCACCAGACAACTGCATATCATATTGGGACATTTGTTATCGTTTGCCATTTCAGTCAAACCTCCCTTTAATATTTGCCCTTGCGATGAAAGAATTTATTTAAAAGTTGTCGAAGTTCGACAATAATTTCCACTTCAAAAAGTAAAGCCGCGAATCAATTTTTTACAATCAATTCGCGGTTTAATTCTCTCCTGCGAAGAAAAATAAGAAAAAAAACTCCCTAAATCGGGATAAGAAATCATTCCCTTGCCGAAACGTTCTTTCAAAGCGCCGCTTTTTACTCTTGTCGCAACTGCACGAACCCGATTTCTTGTCCCGCGAAGTTGTAATCCAATTATCCCAATTAAGTTCGAGCAAATATCAGAGTGTGTGCCGGAGTCGCCTCCTATCGAGTAAATTTCGCCGTCAATAATTTCGTTGCGCTCATCAGCTTTGCGCTCGATTTCAAGATATTCTTCCAGAGAATAATAATGAACTTTCGGCTGTGCTAATCCCATAGTTTCGTATTCTCATCAGAAATCCAAATTACTGTCCGGTATTTTACTCGTAAATCTCATACCTATTTTTGGAGCAAATCCCTCACCAACTCCGCCGCCGATTCCGATAATTTGGGCTTTTGAGGATTTTTCCTGTAAATCCGTAATCGCTATTTGCAGATATTTATCTGAATTTG
>DATHTS010000121.1:0-1825 GCA_035462935.1 Pyrinomonadaceae bacterium | reverse complement strand
CTGCTCGGTGAAAAGCTCGTTGACCATAAAAGCATCGGTCGCAAACTGCGTTAATTCAATTTCAATTTCACCCAATCTTTTTTCAGTTTCTGGAATCTGCGCTTCGAGCGTTTCAAGCTCGCGTTTTTCTTTGAAGGAAAGTTTTTTCGGCGCGGAATTTTCGTTCTTTGTTTCCGATTCCGCATTTTTCAAATAAGCACGCTGAAGCGTGGACTCTGAACGCGCTTCGGCTTGCTCGCGCTCGGTTATTTCCAAATATGTTGAATAATCGCCCGGAAATTCGCGGATTTTGCCGTCGCCTTCAAACTTGAAAACCGTGTCAATCGTGCGGTCGAGAAAATATCGGTCGTGGCTGACGACGATTAACCCGCCCGCAAAATCGTCCAGATATTCCTCCAAGGCGATCAAAGTCGGAATATCGAGGTCGTTTGTCGGTTCGTCCAAAAGCAAAACATTCGGCGAGCCCATCAAAATTTTCAGCAAATAAAGCCTGCGCCGCTCGCCGCCCGAAAGATTTCCGACAAACGAATACTGCGCGGCGGGTGGAAACAGGAATTTTTCGAGCATTTGCCCGGCTGTAATCTGATTTCCGTCAATTGTTGTCACGTATTCCGCCGTCTTGCGGATGTAATCAATCACGCGCTGTTCCTCGTTCAAAGTGCGGCTTTCCTGATCGTAATAACCGATTGCGACGGTTTGCCCGATTTCGATTTCCCCCGAATCAGGTTTAACGCGGTTCGTAATAATTTCCAGAAGCGTCGTTTTGCCCGCGCCGTTTGCGCCGATAATCCCGATGCGGTCGTCGCGTTTTAAAAGATATGTAAAATCGTCAATCAATTTTCGCCCGTCATAAGATTTTGAAACGCCGCGCATCTCGACAATTTTTGAGCCCAGACGCTTTGAACCGATTGCAATATCAATCTCGGATTTCGCTTTTTCCTTCGGCTGTTCGATTAATTCGTAAGCCGCGCTCATCCGGTGTTTCGATTTTCGCGTTCGCGCCTTCGCGCCGCGCCGCAGCCACGCAATCTCTTTTTTGATAAGCTGTTCGCGCTTGTGTCCCTCGACGGCGCGAAGCGTTTCCTGTTCTTCCTTTTTCTCCAGGTAATACACGTAATTTCCGCCGAAGATTTGAACAGTTCCGCGATCAATTTCAAAAATTCGATTCGTAACACGGTCGAGAAAATAACGGTCGTGTGTAACCAGAAGCAAAGCGCCCGTGTATCTTTTCAAATAATCTTCCAGCCATTCGATTGTGTCGGCATCAAGGTGATTGGTCGGTTCGTCGAGAATTAAAATATCCGGCTTAAAAATCAGTTCGTGAGCGAGCGCGACACGCTTGCGCTGCCCGCCCGAAAGCGTTTTCATCTTTGCGGAAGTATCGTTAATACCGAGCCGCGTCAAAACATTTCGCGCATTCGTTTCAATTTCCCAACCGCCCGAAATTTCAAGTTCATGCTGCAAATGCGAAACTTTTTCAAGCGTTTTCTGATTCGCGCCGTCAACCGCCAAATCATGACAAGCCATTTCGTAATCGCGTATCAATTTCATCACGCCCGAACTCGCCTCAAATATCGTCTCCAAAACGGTTTTTTCGTCATCAAACAAAGGATTTTGAGCCAGATAAGCAAGCGTTTTGCCCGTTGAGCGCGTAACTTTTCCTGTGTCCGGTTCTTCTTTTCCGGCGATCAAGCGTAAAAGCGTCGTCTTGCCCGAACCGTTCGCCCCGATAATTCCTATTTTGTCCGTGTCTTCGAGTCCGATTGTGACATTTTCAAATAGCGGCTTGACGCCGTAATTTTTGCCGACATTTTCGAGCGAGAGT
>DATHTS010000120.1:0-8701 GCA_035462935.1 Pyrinomonadaceae bacterium | reverse complement strand
AAGAAATTCCAAATGAAAATAGTATTTGATGAATTATATTTTTCATCCGGCATTATTTGAAGTTTTCATTTTATTTTTTACTTGAAGAACAAGGTAAGAAAAAATTGTTTTATTTTGATACAATTAATTTGAATGCATTCTTCCAAAAATTATGGTAAATAAGGCATTAATTATTGATGACGATAGAGCAACGCTGGATTTGATGAAATTCCAGTTGGGCGACGAGGGATTTGAGGTAACCACCGCGGAAACGGGACAAAAAGGTTTGGATTACATCGGGGAAACCGAATTCGATATAATTCTCACCGATTTGCAGCTTCCTGATTTGAGCGGTATCGAAATGGTTCGCCGCTGCAAGGAATTTTCGCCGGAAACTGAAATCATTATGATTACGGGTTACGGCTCGATGGAGCGGGCGATTGAAGCGACAAAAGCCGGGGCGTTTTATTATGTCGAAAAACCCGTAGAGTTTGAAGATTTGCTGGTTCTGATTGAAAAAGCAATCGAACGAAAACAGCAAAAAGCCGAAATCAAAGAGCTTCGCGGCAAACTTTCGAGCCGCACTTCATATGAAGGAATCATCGGCGGAAGCCGCGCGATGCAGGATATTTACGAGATAATCGAAAGCGTCGCCGCATCGGATGCCAACATTCTCATTTTAGGCGAATCCGGCACGGGTAAAGAGTTGATTGCCAACGCCATTCATTACAAATCTCATCGCTCCAAAAAGCCTTTTGTCAAAGTAAACTGCTCGGCGCTGCCGAAAGAATTAATCGAATCCGAGCTTTTCGGGCATAAAAAAGGTTCGTTTACGGGCGCGACTTCCGACAAGGAAGGATTAATCGGACGCGCCAACGGCGGAAGCCTTTTGCTGGACGAAATCGCGGAGATGCCGCTCGAATTGCAGCCGAAACTCCTTCGGGTTTTACAAGAGCGCGTGTATTACAGCGTCGGGAGCGAAAAACCGAAAGATGCGGATTTTCGCTTGATTTGTTCAACCAACCGCCCTCCTTTCGAGGCAATCGAAGAGGGAAATCTGCGCGAGGATTTGTATTACCGAATCAACACTATCGAGATAAAAATTCCGCCTCTGCGCGAGCGTTTGGAAGATATTCCGATGCTTGCCGAGCATTTTTTGAAAGAGTATTGCGAAAAGTATAGCCGCTCAAGCTGTGTTTTTTCGGAGAAAGCATACGAGCAGATGCTTAATTACGATTGGCGCGGAAATGTCCGCGAACTTGAACACACAATTGAGCGCGCGGTTTTACTCGGAAAGGGCGGAAAAATAGAGGAGTTGAACATTCCCAAAAATTTAGAAAGCTCGATTTCGCTCGCCGATATTAAGAAAGGGGAGTCAAGCCCGAAAACCGAAACGGCGCAAATTTCCGGCAACGGGGAAAACGGCAATAGTTTGATCAACGGCGTGGAACTGGAAGGCGAAGCATTGTTTGAAACGGTCGGAAAATTAATTGTCGAGCATCTGCCCGAACCGACCGACGGCGAAGATCAAAAGGACGTTTTCAATTCGATTGAAAGCAGCGTCGTGCAGGCGGCTCTGAAACGCACGAAAGGCAATAAACAAGCCGCCGCCAATCTTCTCGGATTGTATCGCCCGCGTCTTTACGGAATGATCAAACGCCATAATATTGACGATAAGATAGATTAGAAGAAACTAAAAAACGAACGAAAATATTCTTAATTCAAATTTTGAACATATTTTGTCTTTGCTAGAAATCCGTTTCTTAAAGTATGATTTTACAACTAAGAAACGGATTTTTTTTCTATCATTTTATTAATCTAAAACCTGGCTATGAATTTTTATTCTGTTAAAAGATCGGTTCTTTTTGTGGTTTTTTTCGCGCTGGCAAATTTCGCCGGAGCGCAAAATCTGACCGTGCGCGAGATTATGCGCGAGCCTTCGATTACCGGAATGCGCGTGGAAAGCGAGAGGCTTTCGCCGGATGGAAAATCGGTTGTTTTTCTTTGGAACGCGGAAGGTAAAATGCCGCGCGATTTGTATTTGGCTTCAACATCAGGCGGCGAGCCGAGAAAAATTCTCAGCCCGCAGGATTTATTGAGCCAAACGACGAAAACCGAGAAGGAAGACAAACTCAATTACGGTTTGATTATCAAAGACGAATTTGTAAAGGCGCGTGAAAATCAGATTGGAAGTCTCGTCTGGTCGCCGGATTCAAGCCGTCTGCTTTTATCGCAAGGCGGGGATTTGTTTCTCTTAAATATTCAGGAATCAAACGCAAAACCGCACCGCTTGACGAAAACGCAAAACCCGGAAGTCGGGGCGCAATGGCTGGACGACCAGCGAATTCTTTACTCGCAAAGCGGCAATCTTTTCGTTGTAAATATTGAAGATTTTTCTCTTGTTCAAATTTCCAGAGAAGCGAATCCGCAGGCTTTTATCTCGATTTTCAACGCCACGGCGAGCGAAAACGGTGAAATGGTCGCTTACGCCGTTTCCGACGGCTCAAAACAGCGCGCGCTTTTCGTGCCGAATTATTTAGACCAATTTACCATCGCGCCGACTTTCCGACGCGGCTGGACGGAGCAGAAAGTTCAGGTCGCAAAATCCGACGGAAGCTTAGAAAATTCGGTTGAAATAAAACTGCCGAAACACGAAGGCGTTTCATATATTCGCGGGCTGCGCTGGCTGGCTGACAATCGAACGCTTTTGATTGACCGGATTGATAAAGACACGAAAAGACGGCAGATTTTCCTGATAAAATCGCCGGAAAATTTTAAGGAAGAAAATGTTTTTCTCGTCACAGAAGAAACCGACAACAAATGGGTCGCGCCGCTTTCGAGAATTATCGAGCCGAATCCGAAAAACGCGAACCAGTTTTTCTTTGCTTCGGAAAAGGACGGTTTTAATCATCTTTATCTGGTGAATCTTGATGAATCGAAATTTGCGAAAGGTAGTGCAAATGCGGAAATCAGGCAATTGACGAATGGCAATTGGCAGATTGAATGGGCAAAATGGTCGGGCGAAAATGAAAATATTATCTATTCTTCGACGGAGAAAACAGCCGCCGAGCGCGAGATTTTTGTTCTGAACCCGAAGAACGATTCGAGAAATATACTTTCTGAAACCGCCGTAAATAAAGGGATGAAAGGCGATTTTCAGATTTCTACGAAGAGCAATTTGCCAGTTTTGCTTTACAGCGTTTCGCAATGGAATCAGCCAGCCGAGTTATTCGCATTTATTTGTGGGGAATGTTCGGGAACCGAGGCAAAAAACTCTCCGTTGCGACTCACAAAAACAACGCCCGAAAATTTTCTGCAAAGAAAATGGAACGAGCCAAAATTTATTTCAATTAAATCAAAAGACAATAAACAAATTCCAGCGAAAATTTATCTGCCGAATAATTTCGACAAAAAGAAAAAATATCCGATGGCGATTTTCGTTCACGGCGCGGGTTATCTGCAAAATATCATCAACGGCTGGAACAATTATTACCGGGAATTTTTGTTCAATCAGCTTTTGACGCAGAAAGGGTACGTCGTTTTGGACATTGATTATCGCGGCTCTGCCGGATACGGGCGAGATTGGCGGACGGATGTTCACGATTTTCTCGGCGGTTTGGATTATCAAGATCATATTGACGCGATAGATTTTATGGTTGAAAATTACGCTGTAAATCCGAATAAGGTCGGCGTTTACGGCGGAAGTTACGGCGGTTTTATGGCGGAGATGCTGGCGATGCGCGCTCCCGAAAAAGTTGCGGCGGCGGCGGCGCTCAGACCTGTCGCGGATTGGAAAAATTATTTCGCTTCGTCGCCAATTTATACGACCGAGCGTTTAGGATTTCCCGATAAAAATCCCGAAGCCTACCGACGCAGCTCGCCGATTGCTCACGCCGATAAATTGGAACGCCCGCTTTTGATTCTGCACGGATTGGTTGACGACAACGTTCACGCGCAGGATTCGATTCAATTGGTCGAAAAATTAATCCGGCTCGGCAAAACGCCGTATTTTGAAGCGATGCTTTACCCGTCGGAAAATCACGCTTTTCAGCGACCGGAAAGCTGGACGGATGAATACGAAAGGATTTTGGCTTTTTTTGAAAAACACTTGAAATAACGGAAAATGTAAAATGGAAAGTGGAAAACAGATTTTCCTCATTCTCCATTTTCCGTTTTCCATTTTACATTTTATGAGAATTTTAGTTACGGGCGGCGCGGGCTTTATCGGCTCGCATCTTTGCGAAAGACTGCTTAGCGAAAGGCACGAAGTTATTGCTCTGGATAATTTTTTTACCGGCAGGCGGAGAAATATTCTTCACCTTCTGGATAATCGTGATTTCGAGCTGATTCGGCACGATGTTACCGAGCCGATTCTGCTTGAGGTTGACCAAATTTATAATCTGGCGTGTCCCGCCTCGCCGGTTCATTATCAGTTCAATCCCGTCAAAACCGTGAAAACAAATGTGATGGGAACAATTAATATGCTCGGAATGGCGAAGCGTGTCAAGGCGCGAATTTTGCAGGCTTCGACCTCGGAAGTTTACGGCGACCCGCTCGTTCATCCGCAGCCTGAAGGCTATTGGGGAAATGTAAATTGTATCGGAAATCGCGCCTGTTACGACGAGGGGAAGCGCGTCGCCGAAACTCTGATGATGGATTATCACCGGCAGAATAATGTTGACACGCGGATTGTTCGCATTTTCAACACTTACGGTCCGAGGATGCATCCGAATGACGGGCGCGTGGTTTCAAATTTTATCGTGCAGGCTTTGCGCGGCGAGGAATTGACGATTTATGGCGAAGGCTCGCAAACCCGCTCTTTCTGCTATGTTGACGATTTGGTGGAAGGCATTATCCGCTTGATGAATACTGAAGCCGAAGGGATTTACTTGCCTGTGAACATCGGAAATCCGGGCGAGTTTACGATGAATGAATTGGCTGATGAAGTCGGCAAAGCGGTCGGCAAAGAAATTAAAGTCAGGCATTTACCGCTGCCGCAGGACGATCCGAAACAGCGTCAGCCCGATATAACGAAAGCTAAAGAATTATTAGGCTGGCAGCCGACCGTTCCGCTGGCGGAAGGCTTGAAAAGAACGGTCGCTTACTTTGCGGAAAGAATAAAATCGTAGGAAAATGCTCTTTGCGGTTTAAGGAAAAATTATGAGCGATGAAGAAAGAATCAAGCGTGTAGAGGAAGCAATCGTGATAATGAAGGATTTGCTAGTGCATCAAAGTGGTCGGCTGGACGGTTATTTCAATGCGCTGGAAAGAGAACGAGAAGAGCGAAAGGAATCACGCAAATATTTCGAGTTTAAACTCAACGCTTTGATTGACGCGCAAATAAAAAATGAAGATGATATCGCAAAATTAAAAGACTCAGCCACTGAACTCAGAAAAAGCACAGAGGTATTGCTGAAAGTTTCCAAATCAACTATAGAAAGAGTGAAGAAGTTAGAAAAAAACAAATAAAAGCAGCTAAAATTTTGCTTATAAAAATACATGAAAATTTTAATCACTGGCGGTGCTGGTTTCGTCGGAAGCCATCTCGCCGACAAACTTATTGGTGAAGGACACGAAATAACAGTCATTGACGATCTTTCGACCGGACGTTATTCAAATGTAGAGCATCTCGAAGGAAAAGACGGGTTTCGTTTGATTATTGACACGGTTTTGAATAATTCCTTGATGGAAGAACTCGTGCGCGAAACCGACCGCGTTTTCCATATGGCGAGCGCGGTCGGCGTGCGGCTGATTATGGAACAGCCCGTGAAGACAATCGAAACCATCTTTCGCGGCACGGATGTCGTTCTCGCTTTCTGCTCGCGTTATCGAAAGCGCGTTTTGATTCCCAGCACATCGGAAGTTTACGGCAAAGGCATTTCCGTTCCGTTCAAAGAAGAAGACGATCTTTTAACCGGCGCGACTGACAAACACCGCTGGGCTTACGCCTGTGCGAAAACTTTGGATGAATTTCTTGCTTTGGCTCACTGGAAGGAAACGCGGCTTCCGGTCGCTGTTGTGAGGCTTTTTAATACCGTCGGACCGAGACAAACCGGGCAATACGGGATGGTTGTGCCGCGTTTTGTTCAGTCGGCGATGAAAAACGAACCGATTCCCGTTCACGGTGACGGCTTGCAGGCGCGTTGTTTCGGTCATGTTCTGGACGTGGTCGAAGGTTTGGTGAAAACGCTCGAAACGCCTGAATGTTTCGGTCAGGTTGTTAATCTGGGAAACGATAAGGAAACCAGCATTAAGGAACTTGCCGAAAAAGCTATCGAAATGACGGGGAGTAAAAGCGAAATCCGTTATATTCCTTACGATGAAGTTTACGGCGAGGGTTTTGAAGATATGCAGCGGCGCGTTCCGAGTCTGGAGAAGGCGAACCGGCTTATCGGCTATCAGCCAACCCGAACGCTCGAAGACATCATCAATGACGTAGCAGAACAGTTTCGTAAAGAGTCTAAATCCGAAACCGCGATTGCGTAAGAAATTTCAAATTTCAGATTTCAGATTCCAGATTTTATTTCTTACAATTTGGAATTTGAAATCTGGAATCTGAAATCCAAAGCTATGAAAAGATTATTTTTAATTGCCGCGTTTATCACTTTGTCGGTAAGTTTTGTTTTTGGGCAAAACACGGGCGGCGTAAAGGGAAAAGTTCGCACGACGAAAGGCGAATCTATTGCCGGGGTGAACATCACTGCGCGGCAGAAGGGCGAAGATATTAAATCCGCCCTGACTAATCAAAAAGGCGAGTTTGTTTTAGACGGGCTTAAGCCGGGAATTTATAATCTGGTTTTTGAGAAAACCGGCTACAGTTCCGGCGTGCTTTACAATATCGAGGTCAAGAAAAACAAAACCGGAAATTTGAATGATCGTCTGATTTTAGCGGTTGATCAGGGAACGCAGGTTATTCTTAAAGGCAGCGTTTTTAATCAGGACGGTCGAAGCGTTTCCGGCGCGAAAGTCGAGGTCGAGAGAATTTCAGGTGACGGCGGAACGCGCAAAATGGGTTCAGGCACGACGAGTCTTAGCGGGGAATTCACCTTCCGTTTTCCCGAAAATGCGGCGAAATACCGCGTAACGGCTTCCGCAAACGGGGCTAAAGCGAGTAAGGAAATTGAAGTTGACAGCGCGGCAGTTTACCGTTTAGCGATTACTTTAAATGTGAGCGGTAAGCAGTGAGCGGTGAGCAGATTTAGATTGATCTCTGCTTTATTTTCCGTTTTAACAAAAATCTGTTTTTAAAATTTCTCTCTGATTTTTCCACGATTCAATTGTTTGCTTGTACCAACTGCTCACTGCTTACCGCTCACTAATTTATCGTTTCCGATATTTCCTCCGCCGGTCGGGTTTCGTTCGCGGTTCTCGTATCGGTTACGATAAGCGGAAATTCCTCAAGCATAACTTTATCGGCAAAGGTTTGAATCCAGTAAGTTCCGGCAGTCGGGAAGACGACGTTGACGAAAAAGCTGACGTTGTCGGTAAAGCCTCCGGGCGCGAGTTCGATGCCGGTTTGCTGCGAAGAAACGACGACGTTGACTTTATCGGGCGACATAATTCTCACTTCAGTCTGATGCCGACCTTCCCCGCGCCAGTGGTTGACGACGGCGAATTTTATCAGGGAAATCGGCAGGCGCTCGACCATAATGTTTTGAAAAACGCCCATCAAGGAGATTTTATTACCGACCTCAAGACGCACGTCGTCGCAGAGCAGAGTATAAACAAGTTGTAGATTTTCAGTATTCATTTTTGTTATCCAAAATTTTTTAACTTAAAAGTTTCAATAAACGCCGGATTTCATTCTTCAATTTACATCGCGCCGTGCCGCTTAAACCATTCGAGCATTCTTTTCCAAGCCTCTTCCGATGCTTCGCGGTTATAGCCTTCGCGGTAATCGGCGAGAAATCCGTGTCCGGCGTTCGGATACACGATGATTTCCGAGCCTGATTTTCCTTTTTTCATCTCGTCCTGCATTCTTTGCACCGTATCAAGCGGAATGCCCGTATCAAGCCCGCCGTAAAGCCCGAGAACCGGAGCTTTTAAATCTTTGGCAACATCAACCGGATATTTCGGCTGAAGCTCGGAAGCGGTTTCATTCGCCGCAATTCGACCATACCAAGCCGCGCCCGCATCCAAATTCGGATTATGCGCCGCGTAAAGCCAGACGATTCGCCCGCCCCAGCAAAATCCTGTAATCGAAAGTTTCTTAGTGTTTCCGCGATTTTTCTTCGCCCATCCGACGGTCGCGTCCAAATCCGACATTACCTGCGCATCCGGCACTTTGGAAACAACCTCGCGGATAAGCTGCCGGAAATCGGTAAATTTGGAAACATCGCCCTGGCGGGCGTAAAGCGCAGGAGCGACTGCCAGAAAGCCGAGTTTGGCAAAGCGTCGGCAAACGTCCTGAATCCATTCGTGAACGCCGAAAATTTCGTGAATGACCAAAACGGTCGGAAAACTTTTGCCTTTTTTATGGGGCATTGCGCGGTAAGCGGGAATCTCGCCGTCGGGGACGGGAATTTTTACCTCGCCCGCAATTAAGCCTTTATCATCGGTAACAATTCGCGTCTGCGCCTGAATCGGCTGGACGGCAAGCGCAAAAGCTCCTGCCAGAATTGAAGTTACAAAAAATTCGCGGCGGTCTAAAATCGGGGCGGAAGGCTGCGGATTGCTGATGTCTTCGTACATTTTTTTCTATTTCTCTGTATTTTTTTAAATT
>DATHTS010000119.1:0-7461 GCA_035462935.1 Pyrinomonadaceae bacterium | reverse complement strand
GCGATTTTTCATCTGTCCTGGAGATGCTTTCCTTTTCATCCTGACTGACGATTTCGGCTTTGAAAGCGACTTGCGCGGAAATTAAATTTTCCAGTTCGGAGATGAATTTTTCATCAGAAAAATATTTTTTGAAGCGATTCGGCGAGTAATTTTTTAAAAAATCGGCGGTTTGGTCAAAAAGCTCGCGGCTGGCGATTGCACCTTGTTTTACCGCTTCGCAAAAACCGGCGGTCAATTCCCTTCTCGGAAGAGTTTTAAGAGTTTCGACATCAATCAAAACGCCGCGCGGCTGGTGAAAAGCGCCGATGAGATTTTTGCCGAAATCGGTGTTGACGGCTGTTTTTCCGCCGACTGAAGAATCAATCATTGAAAGAAGCGTCGTCGGAATCAGCAAAAAATCAATGCCGCGCAGGTAAATCGCCGAGGCAAATCCGGTTAAATCGCCTACCACGCCGCCGCCAAGCGCGAGTGCCGCATCGGTTCTGGTTAATTTATTTTGACTGAAAAATTCAAGCGCCGTTTCGAGTGAGCGAAAGTTTTTATACCGCTCGCCATCCTTCATCAACCAGACGAAAACCTCAAACCCGGATTTTTCAAGGTTTTCTTTAACCGTTTCGCCATACAAACCGAAAACTTTCGGATTGGAAACAAGGGCGATTTTTTTTGTTTTTTCCGGCAGACAATCTCGCGCCCAATTGCCTGAGTTTTTGAGCAGATCGTGTCCGACTTCAATTTTGTAGCCTAATTGATGCAAAAAATTTATTTTGGAGAGATTGTCCCGTCTTCGGCAATTTTCGGAGCGTTCGCGCCGAAATCGGCGGCTGACAAAAAGCGCAGTTTCTTTATCGCCGCGTTTGATTCATCAAGCGTCGGAATGCCGCGCCCGATTTGTTTTCCGGCGTGAATTTTTCCGCCTAAAAATTTCCCGTCGGGAGCGATTTCAATTTCAAAAATCGCGGTCAAAGCTTTTTCCGCCTTTAAACTAAACATCCCGTAAGTCGCAAAATTTCCCATCGAATACGCGATCAAACGGTCTTTGTAAATCTCCATCCCGCGAAGAACGTGCGGTCCGTGTCCGAGCACCAAATCCGCTCCGGCGTCAATCACCGCGCGCGAGAAAAGCCGCAAATTGCCGCGCTTTTCCTTTCCGAGCATTTCCGTGTTATATGGAACGCGTTGCGCGCCCGCGCCCTCCGTGCCGCCGTGAAAAGAAACAACGACAAGGTCGGCTTTTTTGTCAGCCTCGGCAATCAGCCGACGGGCGGAAGCCAAATCGTTTATATTCGGCACCAGAGTATTGTGAGCAAAACCCACGAAAGCTACTTTTTTACCTTTTACTTCTAAGAAAGTTGTAGAAAATCGAAATCTGTCGCTGCCGGCGTGTTTGATATCCGCTTTGTCCAAGGTTTTCCGCGTGCTTTCAATGCCGTCAATTCCGAAATCCAAGGAATGATTGTTGGCAAGGCTTAGAACGTCAAAACCCGCATCCTTTAGATGTTTGGCGTAGCGCGTGGGCATTCGGAAAGCAAAACAAACTTTAGAATCCGGCGGGCATTTTTCCGTTTCTCCGCCTTCGAGCATCGGACCTTCGAGATTTCCGAAAGCAATATCGGCGGCGGAAAGAATCGGCGTAACTTCCTTCAACATATCCGCGCCGTCGTTCGGCGGCAGAAATGTATCGTCAATCGAGGTCGAACCGAGCATTATGTCGCCGACGGCGGCGATGGTAATCGGTTCGTTATTCGTAATTTTTTCGGGCGCGGCTTCCTTTTTAACCTGAAATTTTCTTGCCTGACTGCTCACGGTATCCGGCTCGCACGCCGAGAGGACAAAGATTCCCAGAGAAATTGTTAATAAAATAGATAAGTTTTTACTTTTGCGCATAGGGCTGCGATATTATAGTCGCTCAAAAGCCTAACCCGCGTTTTGTAAAAAATCAAGGCTGGGCGATAAAATCTAAGGATTTTCGGGTTTTTTATAAGCTTTCACACAAGTTGAGGCATTTCAAACCGGCGCTTTTGCCGATATGAATCTGAATTAATTTTCAATTATCGGTAAACAGCAATTTGGGTTAATAGATTAAATTTATTAGAATCAGAACTGAAATAACAAGCAAAAGTTTTCAGGGGAGCGAAAGCTGAGAGTTGTTCCGTCGAGGACATTACCCTAAAAACCTGATGCGGATAATACCGACGAAGGGAGAAAAACAATGAATGAAAATTTAAACGAAAAAACCAGCGATGAGGTGAAATTACCAGCTTCACGCAAAATCTACGTTGAAACCAACGGCAATTCAATCAATCAAAACAAACACAATCTGCGCGTTCCGTTCCGGGAAATCGCTTTAAGCCCATCGAAGGATTTCGACGGGAATTTGGAAGCGAATCCGCCGGTGCGCGTGTATGACACGAGCGGCGTTTGGACTGACCCGAATCTGAAATGCGACGTGCGCGAGGGCTTGCCCGCTCTGCGGCGCGAGTGGATCGTCGGGCGCGGCGACGTTGAAGAATATGTCGGGCGCGAGGTTAAGCCGGAAGATAACGGCTATTTGACCAAAGGCGCGGAAGAAATCGCGCGTATAAAAGATAGAGGAAAGCTCGAAGAATTTCCGGGTTTAAAACGCGCTCCTCTGCGGGCGAAAAGTGGAAAATGCGTAACCCAGATGTATTACGCCAAGCGCGGAATTATTACGCCGGAAATGGAATATGTGGCAATACGCGAAAATCTCGGGCGGCAAATCGCGTTTGAAGCGATGCAGAACGGCTTAGAAAATGACCGAAGCTCGCTTTATCATCAGCACAAAGGCGAATCGTTCGGCGCTTCGATACCGAAATTCGTCACGCCGGAATTTGTCCGCGAAGAAGTCGCTCGCGGTCGGGCGATAATTCCGGCGAACATCAATCATCCCGAATCCGAACCGATGGCGATTGGGCGGAATTTCCTGGTTAAAATTAACGCAAATATCGGAAATTCGGCGATTGCCTCTTCGATTGAAGAAGAAGTCGAAAAGATGCGCTGGGCGACGCTCTGGGGCGCGGACACGGTGATGGATCTTTCAACGGGCAAAAATATTCACGCCACGCGCGAATGGATTTTGAGGAATTCGCCTGTGCCGATTGGAACCGTGCCGATTTATCAGGCTTTGGAAAAGGTAAATGGGAAAGCGGAAGATTTGACCTGGGAAATTTATCGTGACACTTTGATTGAACAAGCCGAACAGGGCGTTGATTATTTCACGATTCACGCGGGCGTGCGGCTTCCCTACATTCCTTTGACCGCCAAACGCACGACCGGAATCGTTTCTCGCGGCGGCTCGATTATGGCGAAATGGTGTCTCGCGCATCACGAGGAAAGTTTTCTTTACACAAGATTTAGAGAAATCTGCGAGATTATGCGGACGTATGATGTTTCTTTCAGTTTAGGCGACGGCTTGCGTCCCGGCTCTATTGCCGACGCGAATGACGCGGCGCAGTTTGCCGAACTCGAAACGCTCGGCGAACTGACAAACATCGCGTGGGAAATGGATTGCCAGACGATGATCGAAGGTCCCGGTCATGTGCCGATGCATCTCATCAAAGAAAACATGGACAAGCAGCTCGAAATCTGCGGCGAAGCGCCTTTTTACACGCTTGGACCTTTGACGACCGACATTGCGCCGGGCTACGACCATATCACTTCCGGCATCGGCGCGGCGATGATCGGCTGGTTCGGAACGGCGATGCTTTGCTACGTGACGCCGAAGGAACATCTCGGCTTGCCGAACAAACAGGACGTGAAAGAAGGCGTGATTACATATAAGCTGGCGGCGCACGCGGCTGATTTGGCGAAAGGTCATCCGGGCGCTCAATACCGCGACAACGCGCTTTCAAAAGCCAGATTTGAATTTCGCTGGGAAGACCAGTTCAATCTCGGACTCGACCCCGAAAAAGCCAAGGAATTTCACGACGAAACGCTTCCGGCGGAAGGCGCGAAGCTGGCGCATTTCTGCTCGATGTGCGGACCGCATTTCTGTTCGATGAAAATTACGCAGGATGTCCGCGAATATGCCAGAGAGCAAAATATTGAGGAAGAAAAAGCCTTAGCGGTTGGAATGGCGGAAAAGGCAAAGGAATTTGTCGCAACGGGCGGCGAGATTTATCACGGGAATTTGCCGGAAGATGCGAAGGAGCATCACTAATATATGGATGCAAATGCAGAAATAGAACAATTTGCTGAGAACAAAGTTTATGAAGGCATTTTCAACATTTTTGAGCTAGAACTCGAAGAAATAAGTCGCTTCGTTGCTTTTACAAGTGGCAATATGAATGCATATTCGAACAAAATTCACGAACTTCATCTTCGAGTTTGTAGCGAGGTTGAAAACGTCCTCAAAATTGTCATTCATAAGCACTTCGTATCGGCAGAAGAAGTTAAAAATCTTTGGGATACAGATAAATCTGCATTTTTAGAGGCGAAAGAACTTACCGATAAATATGAAGAACTAAAAAATGAATTGAACAAACGCGAGAAAGGAAAGTTAGATAAGTTTTTATTTGGCTTTCCTGACTTTTTGTTTTATTTCAAACTTGCTTGCGAAAACTTTAATCTTCACAAAAAGGTTATCAAATTTATGGGAATGGTTTCTCACAATCTTGATTGGGAAATCATTCAGCCTTTTGAATTGGTTGGTGGTCGAGATGTGCCGATTTGGTGGACAAATTATAATAAACTGAAGCACGACAAAATAAAAAATTTTGACGTTTGCACACTTGGAGACTTGATTAACTCGTTCTCAGGATTATTTATTCTGATGAATTATCTTTTGAAGTATCCAGAAAACAATATTCCAATTCCGAATAGAAATTTTGCAGTAGATAAGCTAAGAGGTTTCATAATTTCAGACTGTAGTTTTCGTTCTTTTGAATCAAAATACTTTAAGGCTTCTGTAGCTTCTCAATCTCATATATTTACAATGATTTTACCTACTCACATTTCCGAAAACGATTTTCAGAACTTAACAATTTTGGATTTAGAAATCAGGCAAATAAATAATAGATTCAAGAACATAATTGAATACGAAAACCAAAAAATAAAAGATTTTGACTTGAAATCCCTTGAATACAACGACAAAAAGCTAACAAATGGCGAAATAAACAATAGAGGAGATTTATTCGGTAGTATTGAACACGCTATTTTTTATGCGTATTTAGACTACAAACAGGTTATGAATTGGCGGAACGAGCATCTGAGAGAATTGCAACATCTGTGTAGATTTATTAACTAAAATCTTACTGCAACGGAGGGCGAAATCTATTACTACAATCTGCCCAAAAGTGCGAAAAAATATGAATAATAGTACGAGAGTTTACAAATTGTCTTTTGCGAGTATTTATCCGCATTATATCCAGAAGGCGGAAAAGAAAGGTCGCACAAAAGCAGAAGTAGATGAAATTATATTTTGGCTGACCGGATATAATGAACTTGCATTGCAGCAGCACATTGACAATAAAACCGATTTTGAAACCTTTTTCGCCCAAGCACCGCAAATTAATCCGAATGTTTCAAAAATTACGGGCGTAATTTGCGGCTATCGGGTTGAAGAAATCGAAGACAAACTAATGCAAAAGGTGCGTTACTTAGATAAGTTGATTGATGAATTGGCAAAAGGTAAGGCGATGGAGAAGATTTTAAGGAAATAAGACAACAAACGCGAGCAACAAATGGATACGAGCATCATTAGGAATCTTACTCAACTGATGTTTTGAACGGACGAGGTTTCGGCTTCGCCCTTTTGCTTTGATAATCTGATAAGGCAATAATCATCAACCATGAAAGCCGAAACCGTGACCGAATTGATAGAATTATTACAGTCTCACGAAATTGATGTCGTGGTTGACGGCGGTTGGGGTGTTGATGCTTTGCTGGGCAGGCAAACCCGTCTGCACGACGATTTGGACATTGCGATTCCACACAAAGACGTGCCGAAACTGCGAAAAATACTTAGCGAAAAAGGTTTTAGTGAAAAGTTTCGGGACGATTCGCGGGATTGTAATTTTGTGCTGCAAGACGAGGCGGCAAATCAACTTGATGTTCATTCTTATACTTTTGACGAAAACGGCAAAAATATTTACGGCGTTGCCTATTTACCCGAACATTTGACGGGCAAAGGCGTGATAAACGGCTTCGAGGTCAAATGTATTCCGCCCGAATGGATGATAAAATTTCACACGGGTTACGAACTGGACGAAAACGATTTTCACGATGTCAAAGCGTTATGCGAAAAGTTCAACCTTATATTGCCGGACGAATACAAAAAGTTTATCAAACATATCGGATGAGGCTTTGTCCTTCTTCTAATTTCGCTGGGAATTCGTTGTAAGCACTCACACAAAAATAAATATAACCGTTAAGCGAGCGGTCTTTGACCGCGTTGGTGTGAAACCTGCGTTCGTGGCGGTCAAAGACCGCTCGCTTAACGATGGTTTGGTTGAATCTAATATTTATTGGTGGGAGCTTAAAGTTCTCGTATCATGGAAAGATGGTGGAAAACGTAAACAGAAAACCGAAGTGCGTAATTGTTACGGGCAGGGCGGGTGCGGGAAAAACCACTTTTGCCAAAAAACTCGGTGAACGCCTATGGATGCCCGTGATAAGCCGCGATGAGATTAAAGAAGGATATGTCAATACTTTCGGCATAAAGCACGACGGGTTACCGCCTGAAACAGATCGGCTTGTGACTGACTTTTTCTTCGACATTGTGAGCCGATTTCTCGCGGGCAAGGTTTCCGTCATTATTGAAGCGGCATTCCAACACTCGGTTTGGGAATGGAGAATGCCAAAGATTCTTGAGCTGAGTCATCCATTTATTATTATCTGTTCCATTGATGCTGAAATAGCGGCGCAAAGGCACTTGCAAAGAGGTTTGGATAATCCGCGCCGGGAGTTTTATCACGAGGATAAGCGGGTTTCTCTGTATCGGGCAACCGGCGATATAGGAACACCGCAGCCGTATACAGCTCCGAATTTCGACGTGCCTACGCTTAAGGTGTTGACTGAGAACGATTACTCACCGGGTTTAAATGAAATTACGCTTCAAATCGAATCGCAAAATTCCGAAAGCTCCAAAGGATAACCGGATGACCGAAAATGTAAGAATTCCGTTCGATGAAAATCACGCGGGACGCGCGCGAGTTGGCAGCGAAAGAAGGAATTGCCGATGAAACGGAAGCCTCGAACGCCGGAATGAAGGCGAAAGCAGCGGAATTTGCGGCTTCCGGCGGCGAGATTTATCAGGGCAATATTCCTAAAAGCGCAAAAAACATCATTAAATTTGCTGTAGATTACGCCAAAACAGAAGTTAAATATTCGCCATGAATCAATAAAGGCAAAAAAACAAGGGCATTTGCTTAAAATCTTCCGGGACTAAAAGCAAATGCCCTTTTTTGTTTTTGCGCCCAACACCAAGCTCAAGGCATACTTGAA
>DATHTS010000118.1:0-5069 GCA_035462935.1 Pyrinomonadaceae bacterium | reverse complement strand
TATGATTAACGACCGCGAAAATCGCGCGCTCAACCGTTTGCAAACAATGGCAGGCGTGCCTGACGAACTTGAAAGCGGCGAGTTTTACTTTAATGAACGCTGGCACGACAATGACGAGAAGATTGTTTTAGGTCAGAAAGTTAAGGAAGGCGGGATTAAAGACGGTTTGAAAGTGATTGATGTGCTGGTCGCGCATCCTTCGACCGCAAAATTTATCGCGCGGAAATTAGCCGTAAAATTTGTTAATGACAAACCGAATGAGGCGCTGGTAAATCGCGTCGCGCAAGCCTTTCAAAAATCGAACGGCGATATAAAAACGACTTTACGCGCTTTGTTTAACGACAGGGAGTTTTTCGCGCCGGAAAATTATCGCGCCAAAATCAAAACGCCGTTTGAGCTTTTGGTAAGCTCGCTTCGCGCGCTTGATGCCGATGTAAAAGCAAGCCCCGCGCTTTTAGGTCTGCTTGCGAAAATGGGCGAGCCGCTTTACGGTTATCAAGCTCCGACCGGTTATCCCGATAAGGCGGAAGATTGGGTGAACACGGGCGCTTTGCTGGAAAGAATGAATTTTGCCGTCGCTTTATCGAGCAACCGCATTCCGCAGACGCGCGTAAATCTGGCGAAATTTTCGGCAAACTCCGAACAGGAAATTCTCAACAAAGCTGTCAGCGGTATTCTTCGCGGCGAAATTGCAGCGAATACCAAAACAACTCTCCTGAAACAAATCAAACAGCCTTTGTCCGAAGTTAAATTAGCGGATGAACCTGAAGAAACGGATACCCCGATGATGCAGGGCGGCGGGCGCGGAATGAACAGGCAGATTCGCCTTCTTGCGCCAAGCGGCAACCCGGAAGTCTTTAAAGTTGTCGGTTTGATTTTAGGCTCTCCCGATTTTCAAAGACAGTAGTTTTAAGCAAGCGGTTGGCAACGGCAGAAAGCAGTAATTATTTTCTAAAAGCCAACCGCCTATTTCCCAAAGCTCTCCTCCAATTTTTACTCTCCCCAAGGAGTAAGAATTATGCCAAAACAAAACCCGAATATTTCAACTCTGGCAGTTTTTATTTTTGCTTTAGCGGCGATTTTCTTTATCGTGTCCTGCGTAGCCGTTTAAGGAAGCAAAATAATTCAACAAACTTGCCGTCCAAGCTAGAGCTTGTTAGACGGCGGGGAATTTTTTTATCAAAAATAACTGAAGTAATTGCAAAATGACGGTTTTAACAAGCCAAAGTCGAGGTCCGTCCAAATCCAAATAAAAAATTTCAGCTTTTTACTCAATCAAATTGTAAAAGTCTTGTCGTTTTATCAAATAGCGGGACTTTCAATTGTCGAAAAGCGAAAATTGATGTTAAGATTTCATTCATAAAAGATTTATTGTTTTTTATTTTAACAAGGGGACTTTTACGCGATTCGGACGGAATGAACGAGAACTTTCAATTTTTGCAAGCCTTTATAAAAAATCCACTCAAAGTCGGAGCAATTACGCCGAGTTCGCCGGAACTAGCCCGGAGAATGCTCAAAGGGCTTTCGCCGAATGAAAACAATGTCGTGCTGGAGCTCGGTGTCGGCACGGGCGCGATTACAAAGTTTTTAAAAAATATCGTCCCGGACGAAAATTCCTATCTCGGAATCGAACTCGATAAAAATCTGGTTAAAACCCTAAGGAAAAATTTTCCCGAACTTAAAATCGTGTGCGGCAATGCCTGCGACGCCTTTCAGATTCATCAAAAATCGGGATTGGGAAAAGCCGGTTACATTATTTCCTGCCTGCCTTTCGTTTCGATTCCGAATAACACGGTAGAAAAGATTCTGGAGGAAGTTGATAAATTTATGCAGCAGGGCTGCGTGTTCCGAACTTTTCAATATGCCCACGGCTATCATATGCCGTCAGCCGTAAAACTGCGTGAATATATGGAAAAACGTTACGGCAAGACAAAACGAAGCCCGCTTATTATAAAAAATGTTCCGCCGGCTTATACTCTGACCTGGAAAACTTTTTAAATTAATCTCTGTCGCTCAAACCTTCGACCATTACGCCCATAACCGCGCCCCAGACAATGTGAGAGGCAATCATCATCGCATTTTCGCTGTTCGGGCGTTCAGTTGCGGGTTCTCTGATATCGAATAAAGGCAGCCAGCCTTGATAGCTTCCAGCCCAAACCGCCAAACCGTAAGCTGTTCCTTTAATTGCCGGAGGTAAATCAATATTCGGCGCAAAGGAAGCATATAAAGCCGCCATGGCTGCGCCGTAAGAGAAGTGATTTACCAAACTCACGAGGTTTCTTTTACCTTTTTCATCAACCAATTCATCCGCGCCTGCTTCTTTAGCGACCTTTACAGTGATTTGTTTCGGCGGAAGCACTCTTCGTTCTTTTTTAGGAATTTGCTTATGCAGATAAAGCATTAACATCGTCATCGGCACGGTCGCCGCAGTCCCGGCAATCGCGCCGGCTAAAAACTTGTTCATTTTTCCTCCCTTGTTCGCTGCAAATTACAAAATAAATTTAAGATTTTGGATTAAAGCGTTTTCAAATTGCTAACTCACTCCGTGTTTTCAAAACTTCAAGAATGTGATTGCGCGAGATAACTCCGGCAATTTGACCGTTAACTACAACCGGCAACTGGTTTACGTCGCTGCCCGTCAATGTTTCAAGCGCCTCAGTAACGGGAGTATCCGGCGTGATTGTCTTAAGAGTTTCAAGCGGAAGCATTACATCTTCAACTCGTTTGAATGCCCATAAATTTCGCGGCACTTCCTTAACTTCGTGCGGCGTAATCAAACCGGCGAGCCGGTTGTCTTCGACAACAAAATAACATCGGCTTCCGGTTTTCAGCAGATTCTCATTAACAAAGGTTTGCAGATCGGTTCGCCCGTCAAGAGTTTCAAAATCGTGCCGCATCACGTCGCCGACGCGCAAGCCTTTCAAAGCCTGCGTGATTTCGACCTGCGCGTGGCTCGCACCGGCGGCGTTGAGCAAAAACCAGCCGATAAAAGCAATCCACAGACCGCTGAAACCAGCGCCGAAGAAAAATTGAAATACGCCCCACACGATAAAAAAGGTGGCGACAAATTGACCGACGCGGGCGGCGATTCGCGTCGAGCGATTCACATCGCCGGTAATCCACCAGATAACTGCCCGCAGAATGCGCCCGCCGTCGAGCGGAAAACCGGGCAGCATATTAAAAACCGCAAGCGCGATATTGATGTAGCCGAGCCAGACAAGCGCGGCGACAACCGGCGTTTGAGGCGCGAGCATTTGCGATTCCGGCGACCAGCCGAGCAAAGCCGCTGAAAGCAGGCACAGAAAACCGATAACCACGCTCATAATCGGACCGGCGATTCCGACCCAGAATTCGGTTGCCGCGTCCGCAGATTCTTTTTCGATCAGCGCAACGCCGCCTAGAGCAAAAAGCGTGATTGATTTTACGGGCAAACCCCGCAGTCTTGCCACCAGCGCGTGTGAAAGCTCATGCAGGATGATTGCCGTGAAAAACAGCATTCCGGTAACGATTGCCGTCGCCCAAATTACGCCCGTTCCCCAATCTGGATTGACAGCCGAAAATTGTGCGGCGAGCGAGAGCGTGATTAGCAACGCGATCAAAATCCAGCTAAAATGCAGCCCGATTTGGATGCCGAAAATTCGACCGAGTTTTATGTGTGCCTGCATTAATTCTTCCCCTTAAATCTGAAAATTCAGTCAAAACTTCCTGCAAAATCTATGTGAAGCAAGTTTGAGCCAACCTCCATTTTTCAAATCACGTCTATAAAATCACTATACCACACTGATTTATTCAGGTTTAATCGCTTTAATGCGGAAATTGCAGTCAGTGTAAAGACGCGAAGAAAAGCTGGTAATTATCGAAACCTTAAATATTTCTGTATAATCAAAGGGTATTTCCAGTAAAACCAAATTAAATTGTTAGGAGAATTAAAATGTTAAGACGAAAAATGTTAAGCGTATTCCTGGTTTACGCTTTTCTGCTTCCGACGCTGGCTTTCGGGCAGACAAACTCATCCGGCGCGGCAACCGCGCCGGCGACGAAGGTTTACACCGCGCCGCCGGAAGTAATCGAAAAAATCAAGGAAGAGGGAATGGGCAAAAATTCGCAGGTGATGCAGACAATCAGCTACCTGACGGATGTTATCGGCGGACGACTTACAAATTCGCCGAATATGAAACGCGCCAACGAATGGACGCGCGATAAGATGAAAGAATGGGGATTGCAAAACGCGCGGCTTGAAGCGTGGGGACCGTTCGGACGCGGCTGGTCGCTGAAGGGCTTTTCGGCGCAGGTCGTCGAGCCGCAATTTTTCCTCGTTATTGCATATCCCAAAGCGTGGTCGCCTTCGACGAAAGGCGCTGTAACGAGCGAAGTTGTTTTTCTCGATGCCAGAACTGACGAAGAACTTGCCAAATTCAAAGGTCAATTAAAAGGCAAGATTGTGCTGGTTGCCGCGCCGCGCGAAACCAAAGCCGAGTTTGAGGCGCTCGGAACGCGGCATTCGGATGAAGCATTGGTGAAAATGGCAAACGCCCAGCCGCCAGCCGCACAGCAGCCGCAGCAGCAAGGCACGCCCGAACAGCGGCAGCGGTTTATGCAAGCGCAAATTCAAGCCGCCAAGCGGATGAATTTCCTCTTGGAAGAAGGCGCGGCAGTTCTGGTTGACACGAGCGGAAAGGGAAGCGGCGGAACGCTTTTTGTTTCCGGCGCGAGCGTCGCCCAACCGATTCCGGCAAATATCGAGGACTTTTTCGGCAATAACGCCAACCGGCTCTCGGCATATCAAAAGGAAGCCGAAAGCCGTATGATTCCGCAGATGACGATGGCGACCGAAGATTACAATCGTCTTGTTCGTCTGATCAGGCTCGGCAATAAACCGAAGATGACGGTAAATATTCAAGCGCAGTATCACGACGAAGATTTGATGGGCTACAACACGATTGCCGAAATTCCCGGCACTGATCCCGCTTTGAAAGATGAAATCGTGATGGTCGGCGCTCATCTCGATTCGTGGCACTCTTCAGGCGGCGCAACCGACAATGCCGCAGGAAGCGCGGTAGCTATGGAAG
>DATHTS010000117.1:0-3596 GCA_035462935.1 Pyrinomonadaceae bacterium | reverse complement strand
TATGTAATCGTCGGCAAAACCGATGGCGGCAAAACCCGTCGTGGCGATCAGCGCGATCCATAAATAAACGCTGTCGAGCCGCGCCCACAAAAGCGTGGAAACGATGACCGAACCAATGATCAAAACACCGCCCATCGTCGGCGTTCCGCGTTTTTCCTGATGCGAAGCCGGACCTTCTTCGCGGATTTCCTGCCCGAATTTTAGCTGGGCGAGCTTTTTAATAACTTTGTTGCCGAGCAGAAGCGAGAGCAAAAGCGCCGTGATCGTCGCCCAAGCCGTGCGAAACGTGACGTATTGAATGACGTTTAAGCCCTTGAAAAAATACGATTCGCTCGCCGCGCCGTATTGCCTGAAAATAATTTGATATAAAAAGTAATAAAGCACCGGTTCGATTTTGGATTTCGGATTTGGGATTGCGGATTTTAGCCGCTTTCCGGTCATCTCTTTTCCGTTTCAAATTTTTCTAACAGCTTCTCAACAACCTTCTCCGTCCGCACGCCGCGCGACCCTTTTACTAAAACCGCATCACCTTCTTTTATTTCTTTAACTAAAAATTCGCCCGCTTCTGCGGAGGAATTGAAAAATTTGGCTTTCTTTAAGCCAGCTTTCCTCGCGCTTTCGACCATTTCCTTTGCCAAACCGCGCACGCCGATTAAAAAGTCAATCTCCGTTTGCGCCAATATTTCGCCGACTTCGCGGTGGATCGCCGCTTCTTCCGCGCCGAGTTCGAGCATTTCGCCCGCGACGACGATTTTTCGTTTGGCGTTCTGCCCACCGTCAATCAAAGTTTTGACCATCGAAATCAACGCGTCGGGATTTGAATTGTAAGAATCGTTTATCACCGTAAAGCCTTCCCGAAAATGAATGACCTCACCGCGTTGCGGCGGCGGCGCGACCGATTTCAAAGCTTCGGCGATTTCTTCAGTGGTCATTCCAAAAGAAAAACCGACCGCCGAAGCCGCCAGAGCGTTCAGAACATTGTGCCTGCCGCTCAAGGAAAACAAAACTTCCGCTTCGCCTTCGGGCGTATGCAGCTTGAATCTTGTTTCGCCGAAACGCTTCATCTCAATTCGGTCAGCGGTTACGTCAGCTTTGTTTTCGATTCCGTAAGTTAGGGTTTTGCCTTTGCTTTTTTCCTGCATTGCCAGAACGCGAAAATCATCGGCGTTCAAAACGGCAGTTCCGCCGGGTTTCATTCCTTCAACGAGTTCGGCTTTCGCTTCCTGAATCCGCTCAATCGTTCCGAGATGTTCAAGATGCACGGGCAGAACGTTCAAGGCAACCGAAAAATCCGGCGGCGTGATCCGGCAAAGCCGCTCGATTTCCCGCAAAGGCGTGGACATTCCCATTTCCAGAACGGCAACATCAAAGCTGCTGTCTTCAGCCAATTTCAAAACCGTCAACGGATGTCCCAAACCATTGTTGTAATTCTTGATATTCTTTAAAACCTTTAAGCCTTTCGCTTCGAGAACGTGCGCCGTCAATTCTTTCGCCGTCGTTTTTCCCGCGCTTCCGGTAATCGCCACGACCGGCTTGTTCCACCTGAGGTAGACGCCGTGAGCAAGACGCTGCAATGCGAGAATCGCGTCTCTGACAAAAAGCAAGCGATCCCGGTATTTTTCCAACCCGGCTTTGTGTTCTTCAAATCTATCGGGACGGGCAATGCAAGCGACCGCGCCGTTTTCAAAAGCCGACGGGATATATTTGTGGCTGTCTTCAAAATCGCCGTTAAAGCCGTTGTTTTTGTAATCGGGCTGCGAAAGCGCGAAAAAGACATCGCCCGCTTTTACTTCGCGGCTGTCAATCGCAAAAGATTTGACATCGCGCAAGAGCAAAGCGGGATTTGTCGCTGACGCATCTGCGTTCATATATTTAACGGCGGTTTCCAATTTCAAGTCTTTTCCTTTTCCCTCGGCTTATCTTTCGGCTTTTCCTTAACGGCTGCCGCTTTCGGTTTCGGCACATCCTTCTTTTTATCCGAATCTTTTTCTTTAACCTTTACTTTGATTTCTTTCGGCTTTTCAATCGGTTTCTTTTCGGCGATCTGCGATTTTTCCGCTTTCCTGTCGGTTAAATTTTCTTCTGTTTCTTCCTCTGTTCTGTCAATAAAAAACGCATCTTCCTCGACAATTTCGGGAATCTCTTCCGCCAGTAATGAATCCTGACGGATATTCGCGTCAGGAATTACATTCAGTTCCGGCAAAATCTGCGCGGCGATTTCACTGAAAACCGGCGCGGCTACCACCCCGCCGTTTCTCGAACCGGTTTTCGGTTCGTCCATCACGACGGCGATGACGACCGAAGGATTATCAGCCGGGGCAAAACCGATAAACGACGAAACATATTTGCCCGCATCCTGCCGCTTAGTTTTCGGGTTGAATTTCCAAGCCGTTCCCGTTTTTCCGGCAGACGTATAGCCGTCGAGCTGGGCTCGCTTTCCCGTTCCGGCTGTGACAACTTCGCCCAGCATTCCGCGCAAATTTCGCGCAGCTTCAGGGCTGACGACCTGCTCTCTAGCCGGCTGCGTAGTCGAAATTATCTTTCCGTCTGCTTGTCTGATTTCTTTGATAATGTGCGGCTGAATTCGAACCCCATTATTTGCTATTGTGGCGTAAGCCGAAGCCATCTGTAAAGCCGTAACGCCGATTTCATATCCGATTGACATCGAAGCCAAACTGTCGCCATACCATTTATCCACAGGACGCAAAATTCCGCGCGTTTCCGCCGGAAGCTCGATGCCTGTAAGCTGCCCGAAACCGAATTTTTTAACGTATCCGTGAAAATCCTGCTTGCCGACTTTCATCGCCGTTTTAATCGCGCCGACATTGCTCGAACTTGCCAGGGCTTTGCTGTAAGAAACCCTTCCAATCGGGTGAGAATCTCTGAAAATGCGTTTGCCGGCTTCGACAAAACCGCTGCTGCAATCAATCTGCGCGGTCGGCGAAATCAAATTTCTATCCAGAGCCGAGCCGTAAGTAATCAATTTAAAGGTCGAACCCGGCGCGTAAAGACTGTGTATCGCTTTATTTGTCAAAACTTCCGGGTCAATTTCGTTAAATTTACTCGGGTCGAAAGTCGGGTAATTCGCCATCGCCAGGATTTCGCCCGTTTTCGGGTCAAGTACGACCGCCATTCCCGATTTGGCATTCGCTTCCTTTACTCCTTGGGCGAGGGCTTCTTCCGTTTTGTATTGAATCGAATTGCTGATGGTCAGCACAATATCTTTCGGCGGTTCGCGCTCGACTTGTTCCTCTTCATAAACCCTGCCGAGACGGTCGCGGTCTTGCCAACTTCTTATCACCGCGCCGTGCAGAAGCTCTTCCTGCGACTGTTCGATTCCGGCTTGCCCGATGTCATCGTTATTGCTGAAACCGACGATATGCGCCGCCAGAGATTTATACGGGTAACTGCGTTTCTGCTCTTCCTTCCAATGCAGACCGGCAAACCTCGGCAAATCGTATTTTTTCAAATCCCTGTCTTCCAAAGTTTCGTTGATTTTTTGCGCCGTATCCTCGTCCAATCTCCGCGCCAGCCAGACAAATCTTTTGCCCGAATCTTTCGCTTCGCGCAGAGTTTTCAAAATTTCGTTCGGTTTT
>DATHTS010000116.1:0-1863 GCA_035462935.1 Pyrinomonadaceae bacterium | reverse complement strand
ATCGTCGTTAATTACGACGTTTACGCCAACGAACTTACCGTTCGCACCAATGAACTCAACGACCAGCACGCTTTTTGGAACAACACCGCGCTTTTGATGTTCCCGAAAGACCAATTGAGATCGCCTTCGATTGTTCGGGTTGAGCCTTACGGAAACTGGAAAGTTGCGACCGGACTTCCGGCGGTTCCGGGACAGCCGAACACTTTTCGCGCCGAAAATTTCGACGTTTTGTATGATTCGCCGTTTGAAGTCAGTAATTTTAAGGAAATCACGTTTAACGTGCGCGGCAAGCCGCACCGCTACGTCGTAACCGGCGAGGGAAATTACGATTTGCAGCAAATGGCGCGGGATACCGAGAAAATCGTTGAGGAATCCTACAAGATTTTCGGCGAGCTTCCGTATGAAAATTATCTTTTTATCTTGAATTTGCGCGGAGGCGGCGGTCTGGAGCATTTGAACTCGACCGCTTTGCAGTGGAATCGTTTCGGCTTTAAGCCGAATTCGCGCTATATCGCGTTTTTAAATCTCGTCGCGCACGAGTTTTTCCATTTGTATAACGTTAAGCGCATTCGTCCTGACGCCTTAGGTCCTTTCGATTACGAAAACGAAAATTATACGAAACTGCTCTGGGTTGCCGAAGGGGCGACATCTTATTACGAAACCGTGCTGCTGCGTCGTGCCGGCTTGATTACCGCCGAAGAAGCTCTGGCAAATAAAGCCTCAATAGCGCAAGCCTTGCAAAATCGTCCCGGACGTTTTGAAACCAGCCTCGAAGAAGCCAGCTTTGATGCGTGGATTAAATATTACCGGCAGGACGAAAACTCGATAAACAATCAAATTTCCTATTACGATAAAGGCGATTTGGTTAATTTCCTGCTCGATGTCAGAATCCGCACCGCGTCGAAAGGCGCGAAATCTCTGGACGATGTAATGCGTTATCTTTATAACGAATTTTACAAAAAAGACAGGAACTTTACACCCGAAGATTATCAAAGGGCTTCCGAAATGATGGCTGGCACGAGTCTGGAAGACTTCTTCGACAAATACGTGCGCGGAACCGAGGAAATCAATTACAATGAGCTTTTAAGAGGAATGGGGTTGAGACTCGTAACAGGCGATGACGGGCGCAGGGAAACTTATTTCGGCGCGAATCTGGCGGAAGATGGCGGCAGATTGATGGTGCGCTCGCTGCCCGCCGGTTCGCCCGCTTACGATTACGGTTTGAATACCGGCGATGAAATCGTCGCGATTGACGGAATGCGCGCCAATCAGAATTTCCTGAACACTTATTTGCGGGAGAAAAAGCCGGGCGAAAAGATAAAACTGACGGTTTTCCGTTTTGATGATTTGCGCGAAATGGAAGTCACACTCGGCGGTCGCGCTCCGCAAAGTTACCGGATCATCCCGGTGGAAAATCCTTCCGCCGAGCAGAGACGGCTTTATCGTGAATATTTGGGGGCGGATCTGAAATAGTTAGCTGGCAGCAGTTGGCGAGCGAAGCGAATAATCAGATAATCGGATAAGCCGATTAGATCAAACAGAAAAGCCGCAAGCGTAGAATCTTGCGGCTTTTTATGGCAAAAAAGTCAGAACCATCTGCGGTAGCGGATGGTTTAAGTTGAGCGAACCCGGACTTTTACCATAAACATTCAAGTTTTCTAAATTCAACCGCCCGCTGCCGCAGGCGGTTCTGACCAGTATATGCAAACTTGAATCGCTTTAGTCATCCGAACCGCCCAAAAACCTTCGTAACGTTTGTTACTAAACGGTATTTTGTTTGATCTACAAAGATCAATCGAAAATCTAGCTGCGTCAAGTTTAATACTCTATCGAATTTAATAAATTTTCGGTTCACTTATATTT
>DATHTS010000115.1:0-1599 GCA_035462935.1 Pyrinomonadaceae bacterium | reverse complement strand
GCTTAACCTTACGTTTTGTATTTTTGAGATAGCTTGTATATTTCTTACTTTGTTAATTATTTCCTTCAATATCTTCGCCAAATTAAGCCGTAGAAGTGACAAATTTCTTCTCATGAATTCTGCCTATTCGGCTGATTGTGGGCGGAGCAAGAGCGCAGTTCAAAAGTTTGGGAACAACTCACGGAAATGGAAGTTACAGATTCATGCTGACTGCGATTGACAGATAAATTAACGGTAACGGAGGAGTTGATTAACTCCCCATTACGGCTTAAGATACTTGACCATCAAAATCCGAGTTCCGTCGTCAACCTGCTCAAATTTCACCTCGTCCATTAGAGTTTCGATCAGGCGCAAGCCCCAGCCGCGTTTACCTTCTTCGGGTTTGATTTCCTGCGCTTTTTTATCCCTTAGGCGCAAGCCGCGATTGGAAATTTCGATTGTGATTTTATCTTTCTCAACCGTTACTTTCTGATAAATCTTGCGGTCGGGACTGTGGCTGTGTTCGGCGGCGTTGATACAGGCTTCGACAAGCGCGGTTTTGATTTGGTTGACGGCTTTTGTCGGGTAATGATTGCGGCGGGCGATTTCTTCGACCGCGTGGGCGGCAATTAATTCGGTGTCTTCGCCCATCGGGACGATCATCTCAAATTCGTTCGGCTTGATTTTTTCGCCAACCGCGCTTTCCGCGCCGAGCGTTTTTATTAAAAGCTCGACCTGTTTTCGGCTTGAGCCGTAAGCGTTTCTCTGCCGCAGGATTTCGACGGCTTCAGGCGAAAAGCCTTCAGGCGCGACGAGCCACAAACGGTATCTCAGAAAATTGCACATCAGCGCGACCATCTCCAGACGGTCGCACCAGAATTCCGTTAATTCCTTTGAAGCTTCGAGTTTTGAATCAATCTCGGCGGCGAGCCAGACGGTTTCGTTTTCGTCCTTGTAATCCGCAGTTTCAAAGCCAATCGCCACCGCCGAGCGTTCCTTTTCGACGACCTGCTCAATCGGCGGATAAAAAGCGACGGTGTGCGCGGTAAAGGCGATTTGCGGAAGGGAGATTTTCTCCGAATCATTTTCGAGATACTTGAGAATTTCCTCGTTCGGAGCGCCTTTCAGCTCGTCTTTGAAACGGCTGTAATCAATCAGCGCGAGCGGTATTTCCTGAAGATTGAAAGCGGCGAGCAGCTCGCGTAACCCGATTGCCGAACTGCGGCGGTAAAACTTCGCCATCAAAAGCGGAGCGCGTTTGAGAAATTCCGAGAGCATCTCGCCGACGACCAAAGCGCGGTTTTCCGCGATGATTTCCAAACGAAATCGCAGGCGAATGTAATCGCTTAAAACCTCGTTTTCATTCATCGCTTCAATTTGGTTGGATGTCAGGCGAATAATCTCGTTGGTGTTTAGAAGATGAATCGAGCGATAAAAATCTTCGTCTTCCAAGCCCGAACGTCTTTCCCAGGATTCGACCGGAGATTTCTCTTTTTCGACAGTCAAAGCGTCATACAAAAGACCCAAGATGTTTTTCTGCGTTTCTATACTCGACGCGATTTCATTAAAAATGCGGTCGTAGAATTTGCCGACCTTGCCGCCGAAAATCTCGTCCGTATA
>DATHTS010000114.1:0-9684 GCA_035462935.1 Pyrinomonadaceae bacterium | reverse complement strand
AGGCGCACAAATCGGGTTACATGGTCGTAAAATTCATCAACCACGCGCTCTTTCAGCGGAATTATCGCATTATCGGTGATCGTGATATGTTCGGGACAAACCTTTGTGCAGCATTTTGTAATATTGCACAAGCCGATATTATGCTCCTCGCGCAAATCTTCAACGCGGTTTTCAATATCGAGCGGGTGCATCTCCAAAGCCGCCGCTTGAACCAGAAATCTAGGACCGATAAATTTCTCGTGCAGATGATGATCGCGCAAAACGTGGCAAACGTCCTGACACAAGAAACATTCGATACATTTGCGAAATTCCTGTATGCGGTCAACGTCTTCCTGCGACATCCGCCAAGTTCCGTCGGGCGCGTCGGGCGGGCGCGGCTTGAATTTTTTAATGCGCTTTTTGACTTCGTAATTCCATGAAACGTCCGTTATCAAATCTTTAATCGGCGGAAAGGCGCGCATCGGTTCGACCGTTACGGATTCTTCAAGCGGCAAGGTGTTCAGCCGCGTCATACACATCAATTTCGGCATCCCGTTGATTTCCGCCGAACACGAGCCGCACTTGCCCGCCTTGCAGTTCCATCGGCAGGCAAGGTCGCCGGCTTGTTCCGCCTGAATTTGCAGAACCGCGTCAAGCACAACCATTCCTTCGCTGATTTCGGTCGTATAATCGGCAAAATCGCCGCCTGCGGCATCGCCTCGCCAGATTTTGAATGTTGCTGTTTTCATTTATTTTTTGCCTTTTTACTAAATTAGCCCATCTCTTCAATAATCTGTTTAAGTTCGGCGGTCATTTCGGGAATCGGTTTGCGGGTAATTTTCATACTCCCGTCCGCATCTTTCCGAACAGCGATATTAAATTTGCTAAAGGCTTCTTCTTTATTCGGATAATCTTCCCGAAATTGCGCCCCGCGGCTTTCCTTCCGTTCAATTGCGGAAAGAGTTATCGCTTCCGAAACGGTCAGCAAATTCTGCAAATCGAGCGCCGTGTGCCAGCCCGGATTAAATTCCACGTTGCCGCCAACCGAAACTTTTGCCGCGCGCTGCCGGAGATTTTCGATTCCGTCCAAAGCTAGTGTCATTTCAGCTTCGTTTCGCACAATTCCAACTAAATCCTGCATCATATCCTGCAAATCGTGTTGAATCTGGTAAGGGTTTTCACCGCCGGTTTGATTAAAAGGATTCAAAGCCTGTCGCGCCGCTTCCTCGATTTGTCCCGAATCTATGTTTCCACTGCCGTTTTCCTGAGCGAATTTCGCGGCAAATTCACCGGCGCGTTTTCCAAAAACCAAAAGGTCCGAAAGCGAATTTCCGCCAAGGCGATTCGCGCCGTGCAAACCGGCGGCGCATTCTCCGGCGGCAAAAAGTCCCGGAACATTCGACATCTGCGTTTCGGCATTAACGCGGATTCCGCCCATTACATAATGCGTCGTCGGTCCGACTTCCATCGGAACTTGCGTAATATCAATATCAGCCAATTGCTTGAATTGATGATACATACTCGGCAGTTTCTTTTTAATATGTTCCGCCGCGTTCGGCAGTCTTTCCTTTATCCAGGCAATATCCAGATAAACTCCGCCGTGCTCGCTTCCGCGCCCGGCTTTTATTTCCCGCACGATGCAGCGAGCGACGTGATCGCGCGTCAAAAGCTCAGGCGGACGACGCGCGTTTTTATCGCCTTGCGTGTATCGCCAGCCTTCTTCCGGCGAATCGGCGGTTTGGTCTTTGTAGTTGGCGGGAATATCGTCAAACATAAAGCGGCGACCCTCATTATTTACAAGAATGCCGCCTTCGCCGCGCACGCCTTCCGTGACGAGAATGCCGCGCACGCTTGGTGGGAAAACCATTCCGGTCGGGTGGAATTGGACGAATTCCATATCAATCAATTCCGCGCCCGCGTGATACGCGAGCGAATGCCCGTCGCCCGTGTATTCCCAACTGTTGCTTGAAATTCGATAAGCGCGTCCGATGCCGCCGGTTGCCAGAACAACCGCTTTGGCTTTAAAAACTCGAAACCGCCCGCGTTCCCGGGCATAACCGAACGCGCCAAGTATTCTTTCGCCGTCTTTCAAAAGCGCGACGACGGTGCATTCCATATAAACTTCGATTCCTTGATGAACGCCGTGATCTTGAAGCGTGCGAATCATTTCAAGCCCCGTTCGGTCGCCGACGTGAGCCAGACGCGGGTAACGATGCCCGCCGAAATTTCGCTGCAAAATCCGCCCGTCTTTTGTTCTATCGAAAACCGCGCCCCAAGCCTCTAATTCTCGCACGCGGGCAGGAGCTTCCCGGGCGTGAAGCTCCGCCATTTTCCAGTTATTCAAATACTGACCGCCGCGCATTGTGTCAGAAAAATGCACCTGCCAATTGTCGCGCTCGTCAACATTCGCCATCGCCGCCGCCATTCCGCCTTCCGCCATTACGGTGTGCGCTTTTCCCAGCAATGATTTGCAAACAAGACCGACCGAAACGCCCGCCGCCGATGCTTCGATAGCCGCGCGAAGCCCCGCGCCGCCCGCGCCGACTACAAGAACATCATGTTCAAAAGTTTGATATTCCGCCATACAAAAAAAGGATGAAGGATAAAGGATGAAGGATGAATTCAGGATTTTTTATCCCTTATCCTTTATCCTTCATCCTTTTACAAAATTCTCCAATCAGCCAAAATTCCCATTGAACAAAGCCGCACGTAAAGGTCGGAAAATCCCACGACAAATAAGCTGAACCACGCGAACAACATATGCCGACGGTTGAGCGAACTCACGCAATTGTAAGTCGCGCAGCGAAGCGGATATTTTGAAAGCTGATCGCAGTTGCCGCCGACCAGATGGCGAAGGGAATGACAGCTAAATGTGTAACCGGCGAGAAAGAAAACATTCGCGGCTAAAACTATTGTGCCGACTCCGATGCCGAAAGAAGTTTCGCCCGTTGCGGGATTTGTAAACCACAATGCTTCCCAAACGTCGTGGGCGAGAAAAATTAAAAATATAAGTGCGAGATAAAGAAAATAACGATGAACGTTTTGCAGAATAAGGGGAAATTTTCGCTCGCCCCAGTAACCTTTGCGCGGTTCGCCGACGGCGCACGAAGGCGGATCAGCCCAAAACGCTTTGTAATACGCGCCGCGATAATAATAACAGGTAAAACGAAAACCGGCGGGCGCCCAGAGAATCAAAAGTGCGGGCGAAAACGGCAGCCAAGCCGGAATCCAAGCCGGTTTCGGTCCGAAAAAGGCTTTCGCTGAACCGAAAAGCTCGGGCGAATAGAACGGCGATAGATATGGACCGAAGCGATAATGATCACCCTGAAACGCCGCCCAAGTCGAATAAACGACAAAGGCGGATAATGCTAAAAATACGAGCAAAGGATAAATCCACCACGCATCTCTACGCATAGTTCCGCCTAAACCACGCCGTTTTAAAGGAACAATTACGGAAGCCATAGCAGTTACCAACTCCTTCGGACGCGAGTTTTGAAGCACAGACTAAAACCTTTTGAGAAAATTTTGAGAAGAAGTTTGAATTTCTAAAATAAAAGCAAATCAACTTTTATAACTGCTGAAATAGTTGATATTTGAAAGTTGAAAATTGACGGTTAAAATTAATTAATCTTCAATTATTCATCCTGTCGGTTTATGCTCTGCTTTCAGTTCGCGCTTAAATTATAAAGATTTAAAATTACAAATTTAATTCCGGTAATTCGGTAAAGTTTTACGCTAATTTTCTTTATAAGTCAAGCAAATCGGTTTTTCCAAAATCCAGCGAGAGTTTTGTAGAAACGACAAAATCCCTTGCAAAATGTTATTATTTCTTATTTGAATAGATAAAAAAATGACGGCAGAAAAATTAATCGGATTTGAAAATATCCCGCCGACGATTCCTCATTTTTGTCTGGAATCGTTCCGGCGAAACGAAAAGCGGGACGCGCTCGGGCATAAAGAAACGGACGTTTGGGAGTATTTTACCGGGGCGGAAATTATCGAGAAAATCAAGCGTATCGCGCTCGGACTTTCTGATTTAGGCGTAAAAGCGGGCGACCGGATCGCCGTTATCTCGGAAAATCGCCCGGAATGGTCTTTGACGGATTTGGCGATTTTGTCGCTTCGCGCCGTGAACGTTCCGATTTACACGACGCAAGCTGTCGAGCAAATTCGTTTCATCCTGGAAGATTCCGGCGCGAAAATGCTTTTCATTTCCGGCAAAAAGCTTTGGAAACACGCCGAAAATGCGATTCAAAGCGTCGAGCGTTTGGAAAAACTAGTGTTTTTTGATTCCGACGCTGTTCCCGAAAGCGAGAATCGCGGCTTAACTTTGTCTGATCTGGAAAACCGCGGCGCGGAATTGGAAAAATCCGACGCGCAAACTTTTGAAAATTTTCTTGCAGAGATTGAGCCGAGCGATTTGGCAACGATAATCTATACCTCCGGCACGACCGGCAATCCGAAGGGCGTGATGCTCACGCACGAAAATTTTACGTCGAATATTTTGGCGATTTCCAAAGACTTGCCGATTTTAAACACCGACCGCTCGCTTTCGGTTCTGCCGCTTTCGCATATTTTTGAACGCTCGGTTTTTTACGTGCTTTGCGCAAACGGCGTTTTGATTCACTATACTTCCGCATTTGAACAACTTGCGGGACATCTTCAAGAGGTGAAACCCACAATTATGACCGCCGTTCCGCGTCTTTTCGAGCAGGTTTATCACAAAATCGTCAAAAAAGGGAAATCGGCAGGCGGTTGGAAAACCTCGCTGTTTGAATGGGCTTTGGAAGTCGGACAGGAATATTGGGAAGCAAAAGACACGCATCAATCGGTTTCGCCTGTTCTGGCGGCGAAACAGGCGATTGCCAGCCGGCTCGTCTTTTCAAAATGGCGCGAAGGCGTGGGCGGAAGGCTGAGATTTTTTGTTTCCGGCGGCGCGCCGCTTTCAAAAAAACTTTCCTACGCTTTCTGGGCGGCGGGCATTCCGATTTTGCAGGGCTATGGAATGACCGAAGCGTGTATCGTTTCGGCAAATTGCCCGGAAGATAACAAAATCGGCTCAATCGGCAAGCCTTTTGAAGGAATCGAGATGAAAATTGCCGAAGCGGACGGCGAAATCCTCGTTCGGGGTAAAAATGTAATGCTCGGTTATCACAATAACCCTGAAGAAACAGCGAAGGTAATTGACGAGGAAGGCTTTTATCACACGGGCGATGTAGGCTACAAGGATTTGGACGGGCATTTTTACATTACCGACCGGCTGAAAGATTTATTTAAATTGTCGAACGGCAAATATGTCGCGCCTTTACAGGTCGAAAGTCTTTTAAAGCAAAGTCCTCTGGTCAGCCAAGCCGTTATCGTCGGCGCCGGCAGAAAACAAGTCGGCGCATTGATCGTGCCGGATTGGGATACTCTAAAACAAACCTTGCAGGAAGAGGGAATTCAGGCGGAGGGCTCGCGCGAGGAATTATGCGAGAATCCTTATGTTATTAAGCGCGTTCAGCGCGACGCGGTCGAATTGACGCGGGAAATGAACGATTATGAGCGAGTCAAAAGAGTTTATCTTCTCCCCCGCGAATTTTCGATTGATAAAGGCGAAATGACGCCTACTTTGAAGATAAAACGCAATGTGATTGATGAAAAATACGGGGAAGCGATTGACGAAATCTGCGGCAGCTAGGAGATTTCAGATTTCAGATTCCAAATTCCAAATTCCAGATTTTAAATCCCAGAGTTCAGAAGATTTTCGGATGAAAGTCCTAATTTGGAATCTGGAATCTGGAATTTGGAATACTTCTCATGCTTTTTCCAGCAATAATCCGTCGTTTTCGTTTAAAAGTTTGTTGAGCAGTTGGAAATCCTTATGCTTGTTGCTCAGGAGTGCTTGGGCAAGTTCGTAAAGCGGAAGTGGAATTTCGACCGTCGCTATCGCGTCATCTGCCTGCGGATAGCGTGAATAAAACTCGACTTCCGTCGCGCAAAACTCACATTTGGCGAGGTGTTCTCGGATAATTCTGCTTTCTTTTGGCGAAAGCTCATTGTTTTGAAATTTAAGTAAATTTTGTGACGCGGGACAATCCCCGCTTTTACAAAAAGTAACCATTTTTATCGAAAACATACAATTGATTTTGACCGAAAATTTTCCCAATCCTCGACCCCTGAACAAAAAGACTCAAAATTGCTCGTTACAAAAAAAATAAATCTGTAATGTAGGTTTTCTTCCAAAACTTATTGAAAAAATTTTACGAAAAAAAATCGAAGAAGAAAATGTTTTTCCTGTAAACCAAGCAATAAAAGGGATTATCTCGTTTTGTTTAACAATAAAAAAAGATACAAAAAAGTGTTGCCCAAATTAAAAATACCTGCTAACATCTAAAAGTGTAGTTGGTTGAAACGCAATGTTTCACCAAAATCCAATCGAATCAACGGCTTAAGCGCGGCGGTTGATTTTCAAAAAAAATTCTACCTTTCTCTAATTTAAGAAAACTGCAAGAGAAGTTTTAGCCGAACTTAAACGGGTTAATTTCTTTCGGGAGGAAATTGTCCAAAAAAGCGGAGCGGAGCTAAATTTTTCTTCAATAAAAGCGCAAAAAACACAAGAAAAAAACAGGCAAAAGGTTAAGTATGAGTGTCTCCAAACAAAACGAATATCAGCCGAAAACGCTGCAAAAACGACAAATCAAAGTCGGGAAATGGAACGATAGTCTTAAGACCTCAGATGTCAATCAGATTTGGGCGGAACTGCATCGGATAGTTTCGTCGCATCCTTTGGTCAGGGCGTCGAAAAGCGCGGGTTTTCTGGTCGAAGAAGGCAAATACAACGCCTACACCGATATGACGCAGGAGCTTTTCGTCGCGCTTCTGGGCAAAGACAGGTTTCAACATTATCTCGACACCGGAATGACCGATGCGGAAATCGAGGCGGAAATCAGCCAAATCGAATTGACGAATCTTTTAACCGCCGAGCTTCGCAAGCGTTACCCGGAAAGCTACCGGCTGGCGCGCCGCATTTCGACCTTGATTCAAAACAGCAAGACCTTCAAGCGTTTTGACAATATTAATCACCCGGAACATCACCGCCGTCTCGCCGACCGCATTTACGGTTTGTCGGAGTGGGCAGACCGGAAAACGCGCCGCAATGTGCAGGAAATGGAAGAGCGCGTCAAGGTTGTTTCCTTTCACAGCCGCGATACGAGAATGGTCGGCTGCACTGGCGACGCGCAAATCGTAATCAGCAATGTTGATTTGGAAAAGCTAATCGTCAGGGTTTTTAAGGCGATTGATTCGCCGGTAGATGTTCGTTCTCTGCGTTCATTCGTTATGTCGCGCCTTCCGGTTATGGATATTTATCTCGTGCCGATTGGCGGAGCATCGGATGACGATGAAGACAACAAATATCAACTCGACCCGGCGGACAGCCGCGGAAACCCGGAAGAAAATTTCCTCCGTAACGAAGGTGAAACGCTCGCCGCCGATTTTGTCGATGGATTTTTGACGAATCTGAATAAATCCGTGCGCGGAAAAGCAAAGCAGTATGAGCGGATGATAAACGTTTTGTGGCATTGTTATCTGACGAGCGATGGCGGAACGCAACTCGAAGTTGCCGAAATGCTCGGAGTTTCGGATTCTCTGGTTTCAGATTATCGAAAGCGAATCGAAGCGAATCTTCAGGAACTTTCGTTTGAAGGCGTGAACGAAGCAAGGCAATTTGAAAAGGCTTTGAAGCGAAAAGTGCGCCAGATTATCTCGGTTGAAAACCAGCGCGTTGCGGTTTGATCCTTCCTGAAAATACAAATCTTCCCTTTAAATCTCAAAAACCTACCAATCAAAATGTGAAAATGCTAGAATGTCTTTGGAAAATTTCATCCCCGCAAATTGAGACATTAGAGAGCATCAATGCCTGCCGACAAAACCAAAAGTCTTGATTATAAATCGCTTTCTTCCGTAAAAAACGGCGGCGCAAATTCACGCGATCAAAGCGGGCTTAAATCTCAAAAAAAATCGAAAAAAAGCGAAAGTTTTGTCAAAGGTTTAACAAATCCTTTTAGAAAAATTCAGAAACAGGAAATTCCGTCCGAGCCGATGTTTGAAGAAAATGCGGCGCGGGCGGAAATTTTTGTTTCTGAGAGTAAAATTGAAAAGGAAAAAAAAGAAACTTTAACTTACGCCGAAGAGCAGAAACAGAAAAAGGAAGAAAAACGCTCGATAAGAGATTTCAAACTTTTGAGCGGCGACGAATGGCTCACCCGTAACGGTCATACTCTGACCTACATCGGGCTGTATCTTTTTTCGATTCTGGTTTTATTTCGCCCGTATGAAATTATCCCGTCGCTTTCCTTTCTTTCGGCAACGGCGTTTTATTTTGCCGCCGCAACTTTGCTCATTTACATTCCGACGCAGCTTTCAACCGAGGGAACTCTGACGGTTTTTTCCACAGAAGTTAAAGCGATCTTGGTTTTAACATTTCTCGCCCTTGTGACGATGCCGGTCTCGAAGGATGTCGGTATGGCTTGGGAAACATTCAACGATCCTTTTATCAAGGTCGTTTTGATGTTTATCGTAATGGTCAACGTTTTGCGGACGCGCCGGCGTTTAATGGGTTTGGTATGGCTGAGTCTGGCAATCGGCATTTATCTGAGCTACACGGCTTGGGATATGTATTTGCGCGGCGAACTGAACGCGGAAGGTTATCGGGTTACGGTTGAAATCGGCGGGATGTTCGGAAATCCGAACGATATGGCGCTGCATCTGGTGATAATGACGCCGATTGCGCTTTGTTTGGGAATCGCCGCGAAAAACAATCTGATGCGTCTGGTTTATTTTGTAATGACCATACTTTTTATCGCGGGGAACTTTGTAACTTACTCGCGCGGCGGATTTTTAGGTTTAATCGCATCGGCGGGCGTTCTGGCTTGGAAAATCGGTCGCAAGAGCCGTTTGAATGTAGCTCTTGCTTCAATCTTTAGCGGCGCAATAGTTTTGCTGCTCGCGCCCGGAAACTATGGACTCAGACTGCTTTCGATTTTTATTCCGGGACTCGATCCGGTTGGGTCTTCCGATCAGCGCCGCGAGTTGCTCGAACGCTCGATAATAGTTAGCCTGCGAAACCCTTGGGGAATCGGCATCGGCAATTTTCCGATTGTCGGTATCCGCAATCTGCAATCGCATAACGCTTTTACGCAGGTTTCCTCCGAGCTTGGATGTTTAGGTTTGGCTGCTTATTTGATTTTTATGATTAGCCCGTTTCGCAAACTCGGCGCAATTGAGCGCACCTTGTTCAAAAAAGGAGAAAGCGGATGGTTTTATTATCTGGCAATCGGGCTTCAGGCGAGCATTGTCGGCTATATGGTTTCGAGTTTTTTCAACTCGGTGGCGTATAATTGGTTTGTTTATTATTTAATCGCTTACGCCGTCGCGTTCAGAAGAATTTACAGTTTGGAAAAGGGAATCGAAGAAGTTCAGGCGGAATCCATCAAGGAGAAAGTTTCACGCTTGAAAAATGTTTGGCAGAATGGTTGATTCAATCGCACAAACAATTTTTTGGTCGAGCGTCGCTGCGCTCACTTACGTCTATGTCGGCTATCCGATTTTGGTGTATCTGGTCAGCCGCTTATTTCCGAAAAAAGTTGAACGCGGCAAAATTGAGCCTTTCGTAACCGTTCTGATAACGGCTTACAACGAGGAAAGAGACATTCGCGCAAAACT
>DATHTS010000113.1:0-1970 GCA_035462935.1 Pyrinomonadaceae bacterium | reverse complement strand
GCAGATTGTCGAAGGATTAGCGGCGCAAGTGGCAATTGCGATGGACAACGCGAGGCTTTATCAAAAGGCGCAGGCGGCGATTAAAGAGCGCGAGACGCTTTTGAAGAGCGAGCAGCAGGCGAGGAAAGACGCCGAAATTGCCAGCCGCACGAAAGATGAATTTTTAGGACTGCTTTCGCACGAGCTTCGCACGCCGCTCAATGCGATACTGGGCTGGACGCGAATGTTGAATACAGGACAGCTTGAAGAAGAAGCGTTCGCCCGGGCGCTTGAAACAATTGACCGGAATGCAAAATTGCAGGCGCGGCTGATCGAAGATATGCTCGACGTTTCGCGGATTATCACGGGTAAGCTGCGGCTGGATATTCAGCCGGTTGACCTGGCAGCCGTCGTCAATGCCGCGGTTGACACATTACGCCCGGCGGCTGATGCCAAGGGAATTCGAATTTATCTGGTGTTGGATTACGGCGCGGGAAACGTTCTCGGCGATTCGATGCGTTTGCAGCAAGTTATCTGGAATCTGCTTTCAAATGCCATCAAATTTACCCCGAAAGGCGGCAGCGTTCAGGTTTTGCTCGAGCGCGTCAATTCGCATATTGAAGTTACGGTCAACGATACCGGACCGGGAATTGATGAGGATTTTCTGCCTTACGTCTTTGAACGCTTTCGTCAGGCTGACAGCACAAGCAGTAAGAAATACGGCGGTTTGGGATTGGGTCTGGCAATCGTCCGCCATCTCGTCGAAATGCACGGCGGAACGGTGGAAGCCGCCAATCGAAAAGACCGTTCGGGTTCGGTTTTTTCTTTCAAACTGCCTGTAATGGTCATCCGCAAACAGAACGGCTCGAACGGCGAGAACAGGCGAGTTCATCCGAGCAGCAGCGGGAATGTAGCGTTTGACTACCAGCCGGAATTGAATGGAATAAAAGTTCTGGCAGTTGACGACGAGCCTGACGCGCGCGGTTTGCTGACCGTCGTCCTGGAACAGTGCGGCGCGGACGTAAAAACCTGCGGCTCTGCTTCGGAAGCTCTTAAACTGCTTAAAAAATATAAACCCGATATTTTGATTTCCGACATTGGAATGCCCGGCGAAGACGGATATTCTTTAATTAAAAAGGTCAGAGAAATGGAAACAGGAAACGAAAGAAGAATACCGGCGGTTGCGCTGACGGCATTCGCACGGGTTGAAGACCGCCTGCAGGCGCTTTCCGCAGGCTACAATATGCACGTTCCGAAACCGGTCGAACCGGCGGAACTTGCGCTGGTTATCGCCAGCCTGACCGTTGGAATTAAAAAACCGTAAAATGAAAAATAAACATCCAAACGCCGAAGAATACGCCGACATCATTATCCGCGACGAAAGAGAACGAATCGTGTCGGAAAAAACAATTGAATACGAGCCGCACAGGATTGAAAGAATTTACGAGATGGACGACGGCGCGGTCGTTAGATACGAATGGCAGGATTTTCCGACGGGCAAAACGGCGGAAAACTTTAACCATAGGTTCACTTTGATAACTTTGCCTTCGCCGAATCCGCATAACTTTAAAAAGGGAATTATTAAAACGATTGATTATTCATCTTCGCCAAGATAGAAAAATAATCGGAAACGAATAATACAGTTGGATGTAAATCAGGGTTTATTCAATTTCAAAATCAGCGGGGGCAGAGAGCCGCCCTTCCTGACCTGCCAATTTATCCAACTTTTCTTTTTTCGGCTTATCCGCCCGCAATTAAACATTCAAGACAAAACAAATTTCAGGTCTGGAAGGGCGGCTTGCCCCCGCTTGCCAGAGAATAAATAAACCCTGGGATGTAAATAGTCATCGTGGCAGGCAGTAAAGAAAGATGATAAACTCCGGGAGAAATCATAGATTTTCTCTTGAGATGAAAGGCTTAAAAAAATACACTCATCAGGAACGCCGCCGCATTATTGAAGAAATTATCCCGCTAATTCAGCAAAAATTCGG
>DATHTS010000112.1:0-3508 GCA_035462935.1 Pyrinomonadaceae bacterium | reverse complement strand
TTGAATTTGGTTTGTGGCATTCTGTTTATGATGTAATTCGATTTGCAATTGATGAAATAAATGAAGGTTAGATAAAGATTATGAAATCAAAATCTTTTGCGGAATCTCTCGCTGATGAATTTCTGGAAATAGCAAGAGAATTTCAGGCTAATATTGAACTCATTAAGGTTTTAAAATCAAGGACATATAAAATCGCAGAAGCTAATGTTTTAATCAGAGCCGCAACGGAAGGCGCAAACGGCAGATATTTTTATGGTTTAAATTATCTGACTGCTGAAGAAATGAATAATCTTGATAATCCGTTTATTGCGTTTATCTGCGGTTCAGTAGAACAAACCGTTATCATTCCAGCGAAAGTTTTATTCAAAGTTTTACCAAACATCAGCCGAGACCGAAATGGGGAATATAAAATCACGATTGACCGTGATTTGAACATTGTTCTTTTGGGTAAAGGCAATAGATTAAATTGTGTGGAATTCATTAACGCTTGGGAACTTTTACTAAAACCTTACAAATACTCAATAAGTCAAAATACCGTCGAAGAAAGTTTGCATTCTGTAATTCAAGGCAGATTGATTGAAATCGGCAATATTCGCGGTTTTCACACTTTTTGTCCCGACAAATCGAAAAAGTTTAATGATGAGGAATTAGGGAAAATCTCAACCCTCACTAAATGTCCCGAACTTCAATTTTCAAATTATGATTTGTTACGAAAGATTGATGTAATTTGGTTTAGAGAAAAAGGCAAACATTTCATTCCTGAGAATGCCTTTGAAGTAGAAATGTCAACCGGAACTTGGTCAGGTGTAGGAAGACTTTCAACTTTAATTGATTACCAAAATGTTGGACTATATGTTATTTCAGACACGCCAAAAAGATTTGTGCAAGTAATTGATACTTTGGATTTTCACAACCGATATAAGCATATAAAATCTGAAAATATTGGTGATTTATATTCAGCAGAAAAAAACTTGAAAGAGTTAAGATATTCAATCGGTTTATAGAATTCTTCATTCAAAATTTATGGCTAAGCAGAGAGAATTAGATTTTGGAGAACATACAGATTTCTTAGCACTTCCAACGAAGGAATTACTAGAAAAATATGGTAAAGGCAGCCATATTCCCGGTTCCGGCAGTGCCGCTGCTTTATCTGCTTTATTTGGTATTGAAATGATGAGAACGGTTTGTAAACTAACACTTGAAAAAAATACTTATAGAAGAGAGCATACCGAAATGAAATTTATACTAACTCAATTAGAAGAGAAGTATAAACCGCATTTAATATCTTTATTTGAACAGGATATAAAGGTTTTTCACCGTCTTTCAATGCTTAGAATAGAACGTGATAGAACCGAAGATTCAAAACAAAAAGAAGAACTTCAAAAGAAAGCTTTAAATGAACAGAGAATTGCTACCGAAATTCCCATTCAAATTTGTGAAACTTCGCTAGAAATTCTTAGTTTGGCAATTGCAGTTTTCGACAAGGGATTTAAGTCTGCGCGAGGAGACTCAGGTGTTGCTATTAGTAATTTGTTATCTTCAATCTCTGGTGGATTGTTTATAATATTTTTAAACTTAAAACCTTTTCGTAAAAGCGAATGGCTTAACAAGACAAGAGCTAAAGCTGAAGAATTAGCTAGAAAGTTCAATAATCATCAAGCTATTGCCTTTGAAAAAGTTTTGGAACTTTACGAAAGCCTTGAAGAATCAAATAAACAACTTAAGTTTGAAATATTTACAGAAGATTAAATTAAATACCATTTTAAACGTGGGCGGTTTCAAGGAATTCAAACGAACGCTTTTGGAATGGGTTGCCGCTATTTTGGCGGAAAATCCAGCCGCAAGAGTTAATATATTGATTGCAATTCCTTACAATCCATACTCGCCCGAACCTTACAATCGCTGGACAATGCGCGGAATGCTCGATTTGCCGAACGAATTAAAAGTCGCCGAAGAATTTTGGGATTTCCTCGGCGGCGAAGGCGCTTATCAAGATTTGCTTGATATTTTCGAGCGTGTCGGCATTGAACTTCGCTCAGAAATTGACGAATTTTTTTCAAAATTCAACCTTAAATAACCTTGCAATTGCAACCGCTATTTGAACAAACTATACTTCATAGTTTGGTTTGATGGATATTCAGCTTGTTGTAACTTTCACGATTTTGATTGCCGCGATGGTCTTGTTTTTTACGGACAAGATTCCCGGTGATCTGGTTGCGTTGCTGGTGGTGGTTGCGCTCGGCGTGTCGGGGGTTTTGACTCCGCTGGAGGCGTTTTCCGGGTTTAGCAGCGCGCCGGTGATTACGATTTTGGCGATTTTTATTATTGCCGAGGCGCTCAGGCGGAGCGGCGTGACCGAGCAGGTCGGCAATATTTTGATCAAGGTCGGCGGCAAGAGCGAGAGGCGGCTGGTTATCGTGGTGATGGCGGCGGGCGCGTTTCTTTCGCTGTTTATGAATAACATCGCGGCGGCGGCGGTTTTGCTTCCGGCGGTTTCGGGCGCGGCGAAAAAGGCTGATGTGAATATATCGCGGCTTTTGATGCCGCTGGCTTTCAGCACGATTCTGAGCGGCACGGCGACGCTTTTGACGACTTCAAACATTATTCTCAGTTCGCTCTTGCTTAATAACAATATTCCGGGTTTCAGTTTGCTGGATTTTGCGCCCGTCGGCATTCCGCTGCTGGTTGTCGGCATTGCCTACATCGCTCTTTTCGGGCGCAAGTCTTTGCCCGGCGAATCAATGCTGGAAAAAACTCACGCGCCGAGCAAAGAGCAGCAGGAAGATTTGGTGGAAACTTATCATCTCGACGAAAAACTTTTTCGCGCCCGCGTTCCCGAAGAATCCTTTCTGATTGACAAAACGATTGCCGAATGCACCTTGCGCGAAGATTTCGGCGTCAGTATCGTCGCTATCGAGCGCGGCGGCAAACGCCTCGTTTCGATTTCGCCTGAAACGGTAATTAACGATAAAGATACGCTCGTTCTCGAAGGCAATGAGGAAGATTTTCGCAGCCGCGATGTCGAGCCTTATATGGAATTTCTGGATTCGCCCGAATGGAGCGATGAGGATTTGGAATCACGCGGGGTGATTGTCGTCGAAGCGATGCTCTCGCCGCGCTCGCGCTTGATTGACCAGACGCTTCGCTCGGCGCATTTCCGCGAAAAATACGGCGTGACGGTGCTGGCTATCTGGCGGGCGGATAAGGAAATTATTATTGATCTGGCGGACGTTCCCCTTCAATTCGGAGACGCGCTTCTTTTGCAAGGCTCGCGCGAAAAATTTGCGGTTTTGCGCGAAGACCCTGATTTAATTGTGCTGATGTCGGAGGAAAGCCGCGTTATCACCGTGCCGAATAAAGGTCGGGCGGCATTGATGATTTTTCTCGGCACGCTTATTCTCGCCATTCTTCAACCGCAGATTACGGGCGCGGTGATGCTCGGCGGCGCGATTGCGATGATGCTGATCGGAATTTTGAAAACCGAGCAGGCGTATTCGGCGGTTAGCTG
>DATHTS010000111.1:0-4143 GCA_035462935.1 Pyrinomonadaceae bacterium | reverse complement strand
CGGCAATCATGATTGAACCGGATCGAGCCGAGCCGCTGTTGGCTTCCACCGAATAAGAAACAGTTCCCGCGCCCGCGCCGCTGTTTGCGGAAGTTATCGAAATCCATTTGTTATTTGCAATAGCCGTCCAGTTGCAGCCCGCTTGAGTCGCTACCGTGATTGTTCCCGCCGCGCCGGAAGAAGGAGCGTTGACGCCAGAGGGATCAATCGAGTAAGAGCAGTTCTGCGCTGTGGCGGTAAAGTTTGCCGTTTGATCCGACAATAAAATGGCAAAGGATTGATTAGCCGGATTAAAAATGTAATTGGTTAAAGCGGGCGTAACAGTGTAACTGCCTGCTGCCGGTAAAGTAGGAAAAGAATAATTGCCGGATGAATCTGTAAAAGCGGTTTGATTGGAAGAGCCGGAAAGCGAAACCAGCGCTCCTGAGAGCGGATTGCCGGAAGAAGTAATTTTCCCGCTGATGGTGAACAAACCACTCGGCTGATAAGCGGCGCTCCAAAAACCGCTGTAGATGGAGAAAGCGCCGCCGGAAGAAAGCATCCCGGCGACGGGCTGACCGGCGGTTGAGGCAACCGAGAAAAAGTTGCCGGAACTTGAGCCTCCGCCGCCCGCAGCGATTGATTTTGCGAGCGAAAACTGCCCGCCTGAAAGCGTCTGGTTTGCGTCCTGCCCGCGCACCGAAACTGCCAGCAAAAGCAGCAATGTCAAAATAAAAACGTAAAAGAAAATCTCGAATTTATAATTTTTCATAATTTTTTCTCCTCTAACAAAAAAGCTCACCCGCATTTCTTCGGTTTCGTTTTCGAGCCGGCAGCGATAACACCGTCCAGACAAATTTCCACTGCCCGCACCGCCGAAAATTGCAGCGCGGTTTTCGACACCGATCCGGTAAAAAGCCGCTTTTCAAACTCGGTCAGCGGCTCTCTTTCCGTCCGGTCGAAAAACAGGCGGGCGGTTTTGCCAGCCATTTCCACCGAAACCAGCTCGATGCCGGAAACGGGCGAATGCAGACTTTGCGACGCCTCTTCCGGCGTTCCTCCCTTAAGCAGGGCTTCGAGCGCGGAGCGTAAAACCGATTCGCCGACCGCAACGGTTCGCTCGACCGCCAGAAAATTCGGTTTTTTCGAATCGTAACCGCCGTGCGTGTCAAAAAGGTAGATTTTGACTTCGACAGTTTTCCCGACAGGCGCGGTTTGCGCCTTCGTGCCGATTACGCCGAACACGACGAGCAGCGCGAAAATTAAAATTCGTCCTCTCATCTTCGTCATTCCTCCTTTTACTGCTGCGGTTGGCAGGCTGCCGCCGTCGGATTGCCCGCGCAGACCAGGGCTTTCAGCGCCTCGATCTGCGCCTGTTGCCGTTTGATCTGCTCGTCTTGCTTTTCGATTTGCGATTGCTGTTCTTTGACGGCGTTGACGAGCGCAGTCGTGATTTGAGCGTATTTCACTCCTTCGATTTCACCTTTTTGGTTATAAGTTGAGAGCCGCGGCTCTGCTTTGGCGACTTCTTCGGCGACAAAGCCGATGTCGTTTGTTTTCTCGCTTTTCCAAGTGAATGTAACGGGGCGAAGTTTTTTGATGAGTTCCAAGCCGCGCGTGAATGTTTGAACGTTTTCCTGATCTTGCAGACTCGCCGTGCAAGCCGTAATCATCCAATCTCCGTTGCGGCAGATCGGCACATTGCCGCCCATTCCGCCGAATTTTAATCTGTCGAGAGTAATGTTCTTTACGATCAGGTCTTTGGCACGAATGTCGTTAACAAATATGTTCCACGCCTTGAAGTCGTCCTTGACGAACGTAAAACCATTTATTACCGTCACATCCAAGCCGTTTTTCCGCCCGATATAAATGGCGTTGCTTTCTTCCGCCACCGCGCCCGCGCCGATCGCCGTGGCGTAGGTCAAATTGGAAGCTTCCAGATTGGCGTTCCAGCCGAGCAGCGTATTGTAATTGCCAGTGATGTTCGCCTGCCCGGTGTTTGAACCGACAAAAGTGTTGCTGTAACCGGTCGTATTCTCGCCGCCCGCTCTGAAACCGGCGAAGGTATTGTTATTGCCGGTCGTGTTCGACTGTCCGGCTTCGACGCCGAAAAAAGCGTCGTTGAAACCTAGAGTCAGAGCTTGACCGCTCGCGTTTCCGGCAAAGATGTTTCTTAGTCCGTTCGCGCTCAATGCCCGAAAGCCGTTGATGTTAAATTGGCTGGTCGCGTTAAAGACGTTGGCGGCGACTGTGCCGCTGAAAACCGAGCTTCCGGCAACGTTAAAAGAACCGGGAACTTTGACGGTGACGGCGTTCGTTCCCAAAACCATCGAATTGCTCTCGGTGACGAACGCATTTGCGCCGATTGCCGTGGCGTTGGTGATTCCGGCGACGCCGTTGCTCAGATAGCCGATAAAAGTGTTGTTGTCCTCGACGGTGTTTGAGAAACCCGAGTTAAAGCCGATGAACGTATTGTTTGCGCCCGTTGTGTTTTTTTGCCCAGCCGCCGAACCGATTGCCGTGTTGCGTGAGCCGGATTTGTTGTTGAAACCCGCAAACTGTCCGATAAAGGAATTGTCGTTGCCGTCGAGATTCGACGCGCCCGCCTGCGACCCGACGAAGGCGTTGAAAGTGCCGGTCGTGTTTTTCAGTCCGGTATTAAATCCGAAGAAAGAATTGAACCCGGCGAGGTTGCTGGAACCGGCGTTGTATCCGAAAAATGCATTAAACGATCCTGTGCTGTTGGATTTCCCGGTATTCCCGCCAAAAAAAGCGTTGCCACCCCCGGTCGTGTTGTTAAATCCGCTCGAATGTCCAAAAAAGGAATTTTCGATGCCCGAAGTGTTCATTAAACCCGAGTTATAACCGAAAAACGAGTTGAGATTGCCCTTCAAATTATTTTTTCCGGCACTGTATCCGAAAAACGAATTAAGAATTCCGGTCATATTTTTCTGCCCTGTGAAAGTACCAAAAAAAGAGTTATCGCCGCCCGTCGTATTTTCGACTCCAGCTTCATGACCGACAAACATATTTCCGTTGCTTGCGCTCAAAATTCGTTTATTGAAAAGATTAAATTGCGTTGTAGCAGTTAGGATATTAGCCTTGCCCTCGCCGGAGATGTTGAAATTAGCCGTGCCCGTCTGCTGATTCTGCGTGTTTTGAATGTAATTCGCGCTTCCCGGCTGGGGCGCGCGGGCGTCCGACATTCGCGCGTCGGTCGTCACCACATATTGATCCGCCGGAATGTTGCCGAGTTTTGCCGAATTGGTTGACATCAAAGCCGAGTTTGCCAGATTCGTATGAATGCTTCTGATCGCGTAAGGAGTGCTGGTTACCGGCTGACGCGGATTCAGAATCGTATAATCCTGCCCGCCGTTTGTTTTTACGCCGATCTCGATAAAGCGCGCCGCTCCCTCGAACGAAGTAACGCCGAAATCGAGATTGACGGAGAAAATTCCGTCGGTCACAACTGCCGAAACGTCGGTTATCGTTTGCCCGACTTGATTGCCGCCCGCCGTTGCGTCGAACAACTTAAACTGAAACTGATAAGTTCCGTTTGCCGCCGAGCCGTTATCGTTCAGCTTGCCTTGAAAAACAAACGAAGTGGTTTGCGCGAATGCCGCGCCTGCGAAAATCAAAAACCAAACTATTGCCGCCAAGTTGATAAAAATGTTTCTTTTCATATTCTTTCTCCTTTTCAATCGCTTCGAGAGCGTTTTTTTTATTGACGCGAGCAAGAATAAGAAAAAAAAACGACCGAATCACCACACCTTTGTGTAGTAAATTCAGAGAAAATAAAAAAGACGGAGAGCTTTGCTGTTTCTCATCCGTCAATCGGTTTATTTGCTTTTTAAGAGATTGTTTGAAAACTAGAAAATCAACTGATTAAAGCCGTTAATTGCCCGCGAAATGCGCGAATAACACGAAAAATTAAGGCGAAAACAAAGCATTTTTCATTATTTTCGTATCTTTCGTATGTTTCGCGGGCAATTAAATTACTTTTCAAGCAGTTTCTAGGTTCTGTTGACATAAGAAATTATAAGACGTATTTGTCGCTGAAAGCGACCGATTTAATAGCGTCGGGAGAATCCCGACGATTGAACGAATACACGCGCCGTCCCTGAAGGGGACGAATAATTCGCCGAATTATTCGTCCCCTTCAGG
>DATHTS010000110.1:0-10711 GCA_035462935.1 Pyrinomonadaceae bacterium | reverse complement strand
AAAAGTCGTGCGCGGCAAGGTCGTTTATCACGGCAATGATAAAGAAGAACTTCATCAGAAGGCGATGAAATCGAAAAGCGATCATCTGGCGACGCTCTTTATTGGAAAACCCGATCCGAAGATGGAATTTCTTCTGAATTTTTAGGCGCTTTTTATGAAATTTTCGTTCAACGGCGAATACGGCTTGATTTACATTACAGCCAAAATTTATCGCCGGAAGAAAAATGGGGAGTTCAAGGATTTGATTTTGAATCTCGCCCTTGATACCGGCGCAAGCGCGACTGTTATTTCGCGGAAACGACTGATGACAATCGGTTACGATTTGGAAAGGGCGGAAGACGAAGCGTATATCACGACCGGAAGCGGTTTGATTACGATTCCGAAAATCAGAATTGAAAAATTATCGGCTCTAGGAAAAGAGAAAAATGATTTTTTGATTAACGCTCACGATTTGCCGCCAACGGCAAGTGTAGACGGCGTTTTGGGTTTGGATTTTGTGCGTGGTTATGTTTTGAAGATTGATTTTAGGAAGGGTGAAATTGAATTGGAATAAATTAAAAGATGAGAACAGCAGTAAAAGAAATGAGCAATTAGGACGTAAATAAAATTCGTGAAGATTTCCCCGTTTTTAATGTTTTAAGGTGAGATTATGCAAACAGTTGAAAGAATAGAAACAACCGTCAGTTTACCGAGAGACTTGCTGGAGAAGGCAAACAGAATGAACAAAGACATAGAGATTTCCGATGTTATCGAAACAGCTTTGCGTGATTATCTGGCGAAAGAAAACCGTAAAGAATTAAACAAACGGGACATCGAAATTATTAACGAAAATGCCGATTTGATTAATCGGCAGGTTAAAGAAACTTTGGAGTTTCAGGCGGAATGGTAAAGCGCGGCGATCTTTACAGAGTTTCAAAGCCGACGAAGCGTGATCCGAAAAATTTTCGCGTTTTTGTCGTTGCCGGTCGGCAGGAAGTAATCGAATCGGACTATTCAACTGTGATTTGCGCTCCGGTTTATTCAAATTGTTTGGGTATTGAAACGGAAGTTGAAGTCGGCGTTGACGAAGGTTTGAAGCATCATAGCTGTATTCGCTGTGATGAGCTTTTCAGTTTGCATAAATCGGTTTTGACGAATTATGTCGGCGGGCTTTCGGCAGATAAATTACAGGAATTAAATGAAGCGTTAAAAATCGCATTAGTTATAAAATAATGAAAACGGCAGTAAAAGAAATGAGCAATTGGGACGTAAATAAAATTCGTGAAGATTTCCCCGTTTTATCGCAGACGGTAAACGGAAAGCCTCTGCGCTATCTGGACAACGCGGCTTCGTCGCAGGTGCCCAATATCGTGGTTGAACGCGGCTCGAAATATCTCGAACGCGAGCATTCCAACATTCATCGCGGCGTGCATTATCTCAGCCAAAACGCGACTTCCGCCTACGAAGGCGCACGCGAAAAGGTCAAGCGTTTTATCAACGCGCGGGAAGCGAAGGAATGTATCTTCGTGCGCGGCTGTACGGAAGGCGTGAATTTGGTCGCGTATTCTTATGGACGGAAATTTGTCGGTGAAGGCGACGAAATTATCATTAGCCAGATGGAACATCACGCAAATATTATTCCTTGGCAAATGCTGGCGGAAGAGAAGGGCGCTCGCCTGCGCGTGATTCCGATGAACGAGCGCGGCGAGCTGATTATTGAAGAATATGAAAATCTGCTGAATGAGCGCACACGAATTGTCGCGGTTTCGCACGTCTCTAATTCTTTGGGGACAATAAATCCTGTGAAGGAAATGATTCAGACGGCGCATAAGTTCGGCGTTCCGGTCCTGATTGACGGGGCGCAAAGTGTACCGCATTTTCCGGTTGACGTGCAGGATTTGGACGCCGACTTCTTCACCTTTTCCGGTCATAAAATGTTTGCGCCGACCGGCAGCGGCGTGCTTTACGGCAAGCGCGAATGGCTCGATAAAATGCCGCCATACCAGACGGGCGGCGGGATGATTCGCACGGTTACGTTTGAAAAAACGACGTTTGCGCCGATTCCCGAAAAATTTGAAGCCGGAACTCCCGCAATTGCGGCGAACATCGGACTCGGCGCGGCAATTGATTATCTTAACTCGATTGATTTCGAAGCGGCAGCCCGCTATGAACACGAACTGCTCGAATACGCGACGGAAAAATTGTCTGCTATCGAAGGCGTTCGCCTCATCGGAACAGCTCGGGAAAAAGCCAGCGTTTTATCTTTTACCATCGAAAACGTCCACCCGCACGACATCGGCACGATTTTAGACCAAAACGGAATCGCCATTCGCGCCGGGCATCACTGCGCCCAGCCCGTAATGCAGTTCTTCCAAGTTCCCGCGACGGCTCGCGCTTCGTTTGCTTTTTACAATACGCACGAAGAAGTTGACGTTCTGGCGGATGCAGTTCAGAAAGTAATTGAGGTTTTTGCTTAATGAAGTTACGAAAAGTTTTGTTGATCTGTGCAATTTCAGTTTTTTGTTTCGCTTGTATGATACCAAGTGAAGCGACAGTTAAAAGCGAATTTTTAAGCAAAAATTCAAATTCGGAGGTTATTGGTACAGAACTTATTTTTGAACAAGATTATGTCGTTGTATATCTCGTGGAGTATAAAGATAAATCTACTGGTGAAATTTTAAAAGATGACTTTGCATTACAACGCAAGAATTTGGTTTGGCGTTGGTGTGATGACCAAACTGAAAGAAAATGCGAATAGTTTATGGGAGAATGTATACAGCGAAGTCTGATTTAAGTTGGCGAGTACAGTTCGACAGTTTTGATGAGATAACAATGTAAAAATCCAAAATCCGCAATCTAAAATCCAAAATCGAAAGATGCCCGCGAAAGATATTTATCACGATACGGTTAAAAACGCGCTGATTAAAGACGGTTGGGCGATTACGGCGGAAAATATGCGTCTGCCTTGGGGTGGAACACAAACTTATGTTGACATATTTGCCGAAGAAATTTTCGTTGCTGAAAAAGAAGGGCGAAAAATCGCGGTCGAAGTCAAAAGTTTTATCGGAAAATCAACTTTGAGCGAATTCGAAAAAGCCGTCGGGCAATTTATCATTTACCGTTTCGCAATGCGTAGAATAGACCCTGAGCGCGAGCTTTTTCTGGCGGTCAAACAGGAAACTTTCAACGAATTTTTCGTTAACGCCGATGTGCTAGAATTGATTGAAAGCGAGGACTTGAAAATCATAGTTTTCGATGAAGTTAAAGAGGTGATTGTGCGATGGATAAATTAGAAAAATATCGTAAAATTATCGAAAAAATTTTAAGGGAACACGCCGTTCAGCCCTACGCTTATGACGAAATAGAACGCCGAATGATGTTTGATCGCGAAAAAGATTCTTATATGCTGTATATCGTCGGCTGGGGAAATCGTCGTCGTTACCACGGCATCGTTATTCATCTTGACATCATCAACGACAAAATTTATATCCAGCACGACGGCACGGAAGAAGGAATTGCGACGGATTTGGAATGCGAAGGTGTACCGAAAAGCGACATTGTGCTGGCTTTTCACGCGCCGGAATTGAGAAAATATACCGAATACGCGGTCGCCTAAAATTCAATGGAAAAGGTTAATCTTGTCGAAAAATTCTCGCTGATAAACGAGCACTGGCGACCGAAAGTTGTCGGCGAACTTAACGATCAGGAAGTCAAACTCGTCAAATTTCAAGGCGAATTTCCGTGGCATCATCACGATGCGGAAGACGAGATGTTTCTGGCTGTGAAAGGCAGTTTTCGCATCGAGTTTCGTGATAAAACCATTGAACTAAACGAAGGCGAGTTTGTGATTGTGCCGCGCGGCGTTGAGCATCGTCCGGTTGCCGATGAAGAGGTTGAGGTTTTGTTGTTTGAGCCGAAAAACGTAAAGAATACCGGCAATGTCGAGGACGAGAAATTTACCGCGCCGATTGGGAGTAAGATTTGAAGTTGTTTGATTTCTCACTAAGACCCAAAATTAACTCTTATTCTGCATTTAAAACTTGCTGAACGGTTTCCTTTTTCAAGCCCTTACCTTTACGATTGTCGTAATCGTTCAAAGAAATCTGCGGATCGCGCCAGGCGTCGAGATGCCCGACTTGGTGGACGCATTGGATTGTGCAGGTCGGGGCGCACCATTTTTCGGTGATGTATTCGCGCTCCATGTCTTCGTGTGTGTAATCCATTAAAGGAATGCCGGGCGTTCCGCGCTGCTGCGAGCACCAGTGAACCATTCCGGCTTCGTCAATGTAGAGATAACGCGCTCCGGCGCGGCAGCGCCATTGATATTCTTTGCCTTCCGCCAGATTATCCTGAAACCAGTTCCAGCGCGCATAGCTTCGCGTGCCGAGCGATTTGACCTGTTTGTAAACTTCTTTCTCGTTTTCGCTCAAGCCTTTTAAAAGACCCATTTCGTCGTGGATCACGCCGACGGTTGAGGAAAAGCCGAGTTCGACGGCGCGTTTGGCAATCGTCAGCGCGTCGTCGGGATTTTTTACGCCGCTTCCCAGAACGGAATTGATATTGACCTTGAATTTGGCATACTGCGCCAGATTTTGCAGTTTTTTATCCAGAACCTTGAGACTCTTTTTGGAAACTTCGTCGGGCTGAACGTTGTCAATGGAAATTTGCAAATAATCCAGACCGGCTTCGTTTAGTTTCTTGATTTTTTCCGGCTGAAAATAATAACCGTTGGAAATCAGACCGGCGATCATTCCATGATGACGGATACGGGCGATGATGTCGTAAATTTCCGGGTGCATCATCGGCTCGCCGCCGGAGATTGTAACGACGGAAGTTCCGAATTCGGCGAGCTTATCAATGCGTTTGAGCATCGTTTCAATCGGCACAGGTTCTGAAGTTTTGTCGTATTCGTTGCAATACGCACACGACAGATTGCATCGCCGCATCGGGACGATGTGAACCAAAACCGGATGCTTTACGGAAGCAAAAGCGCGGACGGTGTGTTTTACGCCGCGCGTAAAGCGACTGAAACTACTTGCCTTTGGCATATTTTACGGAAAATAACGATAAACTTCTCTTCGGTGCAAAAATCTGGTAAATATTACTTCGTCTTTAATAATCTCGATACCGACGCGGTAATCGCCTAATTTTATTCGATAAAAAGTTTCGTAACCTCTTAATTTCTTTAGATTTTTTATTTGCTTTGCGTCATCAGCCTTTTTAACGTTTCCAATGATGGCTTTAATTCTTTTCAGCAGGGATTTATCCCGGATATTCTTCAAGTCTTTTTCAAAACTCGCCTCATATCTGACATTCACTCTTTACCCTCTAAAATACTCATTATTTTGTCTTCGCCGACAAACTCGTTTTTGCGACCTTCCGCAATTGCATTCGCTAAACCGACCTCTTCTAATGCTTCCAAAAGAATCTCGCGGAAAACCTCTCGTTTTTCTTTAATCATCTCGACTAAAACTTCGGTCAACAATTCTTTTGTTTTTTCATCGCTAATGGATAATTCCATTTTACCGCCTCTGATTTGGTTTAGAACGTCAAACTTGAAATTATAAATTCTAAACTGTTTCTTTTCAAATTGAAAAGGCTTTGACCTTCGATAGCCAAAGCCTTTTGATAAATTTACCGGGTAAAATCTTAGCCTTCGACAACCTTTGTGCCTTTCGGCAAATCAATTTTGAAAACCGAAGCCTTAATTGTTCCGTTCTTCTGAAGATTGGAAAGCAGAATCGTGGTCGAATCACTGTTGTTTTCCGTAACTTTTGCTTGAATCGGCATTCCGTCCTTATCAACCCAAAGTTCAGCGGATTTATAACTGCCCGCAACTTTTGGTATTAATTCCAAACGTGATGTCGCAACTCCGCCTCTGACATTTTCCTGACCGAGATATTTGACTGTGTAATTCGCTCTAAGCTGTTCTCTCGACATATTCATAAAAGCAAGAGCGTTATTAGCTTTGGCGTTGCCTTTGGCATCATTCACTTTGCCGACGATTGCGTGTTTAAGCGCCGCATTGTAAAGGACATATTGCTGATTAACTACCGCAAGCGATTCTTTTCTAGGCGAAGTCCAATCAATCCGAACAAGCGCGTCGCGCCCTTTTGCGGGAGCGTAAACAGTCGTTCCCTGATAGGTATCGGATTCTCCCAACTGATTATTAAACTTAACCATTGTAATATTCGCGCGAAGCGACGAAAGCGTATTTCGATGCGCTTCCATCCGCTTTAAAATCTCATTTAAATGCTGCGCTTTCGTTTCGGTAACTGCAAAAGCGTTAAAGAAAAATGTTAAAGCAATAGCTGCCAGACCTAATCTTAAAAATTTACTCATATCTTACTAAATACTCCTCTTTAAAAAGATTTTAGAGGCTAGATATCAGATGTTAGCAAGAATATTTTTCTGACATCTGATATCTAATCTCTAACATCTGTTCTCAGCGGATGTCAATTTCATAAACGACTTCGCCGCTGGCGTTTTTGCGCTCGCGCCATTCGACGATTTCGGCATTCGGATTTCCGCTGAGTTCTTTAACCCGTTTTTCCAAATCAATTTTTTCGGGCGAAAAATCTTTGGCTTTGACGATTAAACGCGAAGTTTGAGTTGCAAATTTTTCGCGTTTATCAAACCATGATTTAGGCGTCAGAAAGATAAAAAGAATTATGAGGAGACACAAAACATCATACTGCCAAGTTCCGCGCTGGTATCGCCATAAGATTATGTTTTTTATGAATTCCATAAAGGTTGGCAGCGGCGGTTTGCAGTAGAACATTCCAAATTTCAGATTCCAGATTTCAAATTGGGAACAGCAAATCTGGAATTTGGAATTTGAAATCTGAAATTCACTCCTGCCAACCGCCTACTGCCGCTGCCTACTCATCTTCTATCAAACCGTCGCGCATTCGGATAATCCGCGAGCAAACCGCCGCCGCTTCCGGGTTGTGCGTAATCATTATAATCGTTTGATTGAATTTCTCGTTTAGCTCGCGGAACATATCCAGCACGATTTGCGAATTTTCCGTGTCGAGATTTCCCGTCGGCTCGTCCGCGAGAATTATTGCCGGATTATTGACAACCGCCCGCGCCAGCGCGACTCGCTGCTGCTCGCCGCCGGAAAGCTCCAGCGGTTTGTGATTCATTTTATTTTCCAATTTTAAAAGTTTTAGAACCTCGCGCCTGCGTTCAGGGCTTTTGCCGTTGCCGGAATGAATTTTCTCCGCCAGTTTCAGATTTCCTTCCGCCGTTAGAGTTGGAAAAAGGTTAAAACGCTGAAACACAAAACCGATTTTTCGCCGTCTGATGTCGGTTCTTTCGGCATCTGAAACTTTTGCCAAATCCTCGCCGTCAATGATGATTTTTCCGGTGGTCGGCGAGAGAAGCCCGCCCAGAAGATGCAGAAGCGTGGATTTTCCGCAGCCCGAAGGTCCCATTATCGCCGCGAACTCGCCCTCTCTGATTTCGAGAGAAACGCCGCGCAAGGCGGGAACTTCTACCTTGCCGATTTTATAAATCTTAACTAAATCTTCGGTTTGTAAAATTGCGTTCATAAAAATTTCAGATTTCAGATTTGAAATTCTAAAACTGAAACCCAAATCAGAGGAGGTAAAAAATAAAGCGGAAAAATTATCAACTATCCATTGTCAATTTTCAATTATTTTGCAGAATTCTAAACGTTTATTAACTGCAAAATAGTTGAAAGTGGATAGTTGATAATTGATAGTTCCGGCTTTTATTTTTTTCTTTTCTCTTTTTCAAAACTACTTCAAAAACCAAAATCCGCTATTGTTAATCGCCCACTTTATTGATTTTTCGCCGCCGATTTGCTGTTGCCGCTTGCGGGCGGTTGTTGGACGGATGCTTCCTGCAGTTTTTTATCCAAATCAATTTCCGGCAAATTTTTGGTATTTTCCAGCACAAAAACTTCAGGCTTGTAAGTTCTGCCGATGGAAACCGTCTCGGGCGCTTGGTAGGTCAGGCTCATTTTGTATTTTTCCTTCGGGCGCGTAACTTCGATCCTGAGCGGCAGGCTGTAATTTCTATTCTCGGTAAATTGCGCCTCCGCTCCGTAAACAATATCGGATTCGAGGTTTCCTTCCGTGTCAAAAATTTGCTGCCTTGCCAGACTAATCAAACCCACGCGGTCAAACCAAAAACGCCGCGAGATACTCAAACTTCCGTCTTCATTTTTTCTTAATTCGTCCAGCAAATAATACCCGCGCAGAATTCTCGACATCGGCGATTTTTTTCGCGCTTTCGGGTCAAATTCATCCTGAAAAATCTCGCTTTGCACGTAGAAATTTTCATCATTAATCGGACGCATCAGAATCGCCTCGGTAAAATGCTGCGGGCGAATATCGGCAAAAGCATTGACACTCTTCTTTATTTCCTTCGTATCGCCGTTTCCGAGTTCGAAATCATTAACTTGTTTTCGCAGAAGCGAGTAGTCGGCGGAATTCGTCCCGATAACGAAATTACGTAATTTACCGCCTGCGTCATCCTGTAGAATGGCTACGCGAAATTTCTCACCGTCGGAAGTCATCTGGACGAGATCAGAATAAATAATTGGAGCCTGTATTTTTAATAAAATATTATTGGGGCGTTGAACGACAATCTCGCCTGGCGCTGCGCGGTATTTTTCCGCGAAACCAAATGCGGCAAACGAATTGTCTTCAAACCTCAAATCCATCTTGGCGCGCATCGAATCAATACTTGCCAGACGATTGACCTGAGCCTTCAATTCGGTTTGGTCAGCAGTTTCGAGTTTCGGCAAAATCGCCGTGTTTTCCTTTTTCTTAATAATGCCGGAACAGCCGCTGATAAAAATGGCAAAAAATAATAAAAGCGTTGTAAAAATTATATGATAGCGATTAAGCATCTCTCGTTTCAGATGAATTAATTTTATTGTCTGTTGTCCTGTAAAAACTTTCACGAAAACCTTATAAATGCAAAATATAGTTTGTTAAATCGAAAATAATAGCACGCCGGAAGCGATAGTTCTAATATAGAAAGACGCGGCGGCAAAAAGCATTTGCTCTTCGCGCCGCGTTTTAATTTCATTAAACCGGACGATTTACTGACCGAAAACTCCGTGCGCGCGGGTTAAATAATCCTGCATCACGAAGGCGAACATAATCGCCAGCCAGAAAAAGCCGGCAATCGCCGTCAGCCAGATAAGACGCGGGCTGTATTTGACGTGCATAAACCAGAGCATCACGCAGCTCATTTTGATAAATGCGATAAGCAGCGCGACCAATGTGTTCGCGCCCGGAAAAATTCCGTCCAAATCCTGTAGAGCAACCAAAACGGTCACAATCGTCCCGATGACCAAAACGCCGAATACCGCGAGGTATTTCGGAATCGAAACCACATGGTGTCCCGGATGGTCGTGTGTATCGTGTTCGTTGTGTTCTGCCATAAATTTTTAATGTACAAAATGCCTTCCCAACAGATATAAAAGCGGGAAAAGGAAAATCCAGACAATATCAACAAAGTGCCAGTAAAGCCCCGACATTTCGACCGGCGCGTAATAATCGGCTGAAAACGTTCCGATCCACGCTTTCCATAAAAGCCACAACATAATCGCCAACCCGATAATCATATGCAGGGCGTGCAGTCCGGTCATCGCAAAATAAATCCAGAAGAACATCCGCATTCTTTCGCGGAAACTGGCTAAATCCAATTGATTGTTTCGGTAATAACCGATTTTTTCAGTTTCGGTTAAATAGCCTCCTTTCTCGGCTTGCCGCGCTAAAACCAAATCCTCGTCAGTTATCGTAAAATCTCCGCGCGGATTGACATATTTATGCTCGCCTTGAGCTTCGGATGCGGCAAACGCTCTAGTTTCAAACGGAAGCGCGAACGAACCGTGTTCCGCCGGTTCCGCTCCGGTAGATCTTTTATTCCAGCCGCTTACGGGAACCAAGCCGTGATTATACTTGTCCGTATATTCAATGACTTTAACGCCCAGAAATACCGTGCCGAAAATCATTGTGAGGATAATAAATACGACCTGCAATGTGCGGTTGCTGACCTGCGCGAAATGCACCGCCAGAGCCATCGTCAAACTGCTGACGATAAGCACCAGCGTGTTGGCAAATCCCCACCAAACGTCGAGATGGTTGCTGGCTGCCGCAAACGCCATCGGATAACGCGAGCGAAAAACCAGATAAACCGTGAACAGCCCGCCGAAGAACATAATTTCCTGGACGAGAAAAACCCACATCCCAATCGAAGCGGATTCCTGCTGCTGTCCCATATCTTCAAACTGATGCTGAAGACCGGGCTGATGATAATGATGGTCGTGTGCTGAATCTACGTTTGTCGCCATTCTTTTTTAGTTTTGAGTTTTGAATTTTGAATTATTAGTTAATCCAAAACTCAAAACTCAAAATTATTAATTAACTCAAAATTCAAAACTCAAAATTCAAAACTAACTTACACTCTTTCTGCTATTTCTTTTCTGGTTTCTTCATCCAGAGGCAAGCCGTTTTCATCGCTGAAATCGTATGCTTCCCAGGTAACAATCGGCGTATCCTCGAAATTTTCGGTCGGCGGCGGGCTGGCGGTTCGCCATTCCAATCCCGGCAGCCACCATGGATTTGCCGGCGCTTTCTTGCCGAAAAGAATTGAATGAGTCAGATAAATTGCCGGTAAAATCACTCCGACGCCCAAAATCGAAGCGCCCGCGGTCGAGAAAATGTTCAGGACTTGAAACTCTTCCGGG
>DATHTS010000109.1:0-3517 GCA_035462935.1 Pyrinomonadaceae bacterium | reverse complement strand
AGAATTTGGCTTTTACGATGGAGAAATTACCGGCGAATTTGATGAAAAAACTAAGGAATCGGTTATCGCCTTTCAGGAATCCGAAGGATTAGCTGCCGATGGATTTGTCGGCATTATGACTTTGCACGAGTTGGATTTATTGGAACCCGAACCGATTGAAGAAGATACAGGAGGAGAAGCGGAAAATGCCTAGATTAAGAGACATTAGAACGTGTGCCACGACATCAGCAAACGGTTTGTCGCGTCAGATTCTTGCCGAGATGAACGTTCTCGTACCGGGAATTCTGGTTAGTTATGGCGAACTAGATGTTGACATTCATTCATTGCAATTTCCGCTTCTCCAACAGAGGGCGAAAGATGCGCTGGCGAGAGCAATCCAACGCCGCGGCAGAACGCTGCGTGTTAATTCGGGCTATCGCACCTGTGCTCAACAATTTCTTCTGCACCGTTGGCGGAGTCTGGGAATTTGCGGTATCAGAGCAGCAGCAAATCCAGGACGCAGTAATCACGAGAGCGGGCTGGGTTTGGATATTGAGGACCACAACGGTTGGAAACCTTTTTTACGAAGAGAAGGCTGGCGTTGGCTTGGTGACCACGATCCGGTTCATTTTGATTTTCTTGGCGGCGGCACACCAATCGGAAATGTCGGAGTTAAGGCTTTTCAAACTCTCTGGAACAGAAATTTTCCCGACCAGCGAATCGCAACTGATGGCGTATATGGACCGCAAACAGCGGAAAAACTAGGTCTTTCTCCTTCAGAAGGTTTTAACAACGAAATTGCTTCGAGACGCATTCTCCGACTAATGAGTCCCCTGATGCAGGGCGGAGACGTTCGTCGCGTTCAAATAAAACTGGGAGACCTTGGTCTTTTCAATAATGATGTTGACGGTATTTTCAGGGAAACGACCAGAGATGCTGTGATAAGATTTCAGGAAACCGAAAATCTAACGGCTGACGGTATTGTCGGTAGAAATACATTTGCGAAGCTGGATATCGAATAAACCGGATATTCTCCGGTTTATTTTCACCTAACCTCACTCTCTGAAATAATTCAGCCGTCAATTGATAACAAAATTAACTGTGAACTGTTATTACATATGAATCGTCAAATCGTGAATGCCCTTCGCCGCTTCTGCTATTTTTTATAATGATAGCGACAGGAGATAATGACTAACGCATCTTTTCAAGCCGGTAGACTAAGCGATGTTCCTGATTGATACGTCTTGACCAGCATCCTGACAAATCGCCTTTGAGAGGCTCGGGTTTGCCGATACCCTGAAAGCCGTTGCGCCGGGTATCCTTGATTAAATCGTTCAGCCGTTTGAGCAAATGAGGCTGCGTTTCCTGAAACCAGAGATAATCTTCCCACGCCGAATCGGTAAAAGTCAGTCTCATTTTTCAATCAATTCTCTTTCTTTTACCTAACCGGAATCCGCTTCGGCAAGAGATTTTCTCAAATGTTCGGCATTGGCTGGATTTGATAAAAGATAAATCGTTTCCTGCCAGGAATTAAACTCACGCTCAGACATCAAGACGGCTTTGCGGTCTTCGTCCAGCATAATTAAAATCGGCTCGGCGTCATTTTCAACCTGTTGTATCAAATTTTCTAAATTCTGCTTGGCTGAACTAACCGTCGTCGTGTTCATAATGCAAACATTTTATCACAAACTAAAACGGTCAACTGAATAAAAATTCAATTGACCGCAAATCAGAAAAGCATTGGGATTGTACTTTGCCGCAACAAACCAAACTACATATGAATCGTCAAGTCGTGAACGCCTTCCGCCGCTTTCAGATTAAAGTTTGTCATAATCTTCCGCCTCAATATTAGGCGTTTTGGCTAAAATTTCTCTCGCCTTTTCCCAATCGTTGTCTTCTTCTCTTTCGGTTTGCTCATGGCGGCGATTTAATTCCGAAGCCAGATATTTTTCGCCTATGAGTTTTAGCATAATCGCGCCGATGCCGATATGCGCGTCCAAATTTGTCCATTCGAGCGTGTAGCCCTGTCCCCAGATTTTTACCTGCGCTAAATCCTTTTCCGAAGCATCTTTCAGTTCGGAAAATTCTTGCGGGTTGAAGCTGAAACTCCAGCCGGTCGAAAGTTCGACGAAAGTCCGCCCGTTTTCGTGTTTTACGGAAACCGCTCGCGGTTCGAGCTTGGAATTTTTCTCACCGCGTTTTTTCGCTGCCCGAAATTGTCGCTCAAACTCCTTTTCGTCAAAAGTTTTTGTATTTTTAATCATACTGCTTTAACCGTAAATCTCACGCCAGCGCGCTAGAAATATCTCGTTATTTTCAATAACAATTTCAAAAGCGCGGCGCACATTTCGCTGATTCATCCCGCGCACTTCGCGGATGGTCGGCATTTCGCTCTCGATTCCCAGATTGAATAAAACCTCAGTTCCGGCAAGAAAAACGTGAACGTGCGGCGGGTCGTGGTCGCGCGTTCTTATGACAAATTCAAAGCCGCCACGTCTGAGAATCGTCGGCATATTGTTAGGTTAGGCTAAGATTTGAGCTTAATCAAGATTTCCGCTTCAAAATAAAAATCAGCGGTCAATTATCCAACTGACCACTGATTATAAACAACTGATAGCCAAACTACATAACCCAAGTTGCTAGTTATTAATTTCTGAAAGAGATTTTCCCGCGAATTACGCGAAAGAACGCGAATAAATCGCTTTTTCTTCTATTATTCGTTTAATTCGCGCCGATTCGCGGGCAAATCTTCCGCATTTTTTATAACTAGCAACTTGGGTTACATATGAATCGTCAAATCGTGAACACCCCCGCCGCTTCCATTACGGATTCTGAAACGGTCGGGTGCGCGTAAATTGTTCGGTCATTACAAAATCGAAAATCACGCGGCAATTTTTTCGCTTGAGAATTGTTCGGCAATAATTTCTTCAGCTTCAGCTTCAGAGATTTTTTCTAAAAGTCCGTCGAACTGCAAACTATATAAAGAAGCGTCGCTTTCCCAATGGTCGTCGCAAAATTGCTCGCCGATTCCGTTTTGAAACCGTCCGAGTTTTTCAAGTTCGCCCGTTTCTTCATTCCTCAAAATAAAGTAATCCATACTTAAACTACTTCTGGTCTTTTTATACTTTCCGCCGCTTTTTTCAAAATCATATAAACTCTATAGATTTGTATTTGAATCTATCTTCTTTACTTTATTAATGACTATTTTAAAATGGATATTGTGAAATACCTAACAAAAGATGAAATTATAGAACTTGATAATAAAATTGATGAGAGAATTTCTCAATTCAAACTCCTCTCAACACCAAGAAGTCAAGCACTTTTCAATATCCTTTTGCATTTTGAACTGTTGATTGATGAACTCGGCAAAGATTCTGATTTAAGCAGAAGGAGAAATCTATACAGGAAGTTCTACAATGGCTTAAACCACGCAGTTAAGTGGATTTATAAGTTTTGTCCCCAAGCGGGTCAAAACTATGACTCATTTTTAGATACTAATTCCATAAATGAAGCTCATAAACTTTTTGATGAGGCGATT
>DATHTS010000108.1:0-3270 GCA_035462935.1 Pyrinomonadaceae bacterium | reverse complement strand
TCGACAAAATTTTCGACTTCCTCTTCCGGTCGGCGCAGGATGTAAAAAGCCAATCTCTGCGCTGATTTGTGACCAACACCGGGAAGCCGTTTGAATTCGTCAATCAGCCGGGCGACGGGTTCTGAGTATTCAAGCATTTGCGATTAGATTTCAGATTCCAAATTTCAGATTCCAGATTGAAAAGCGGGAAGCCCAATCTGGAATCTGGAATTTGGAATCTGAAATTGGAAACTACATCATTCCCGGCGGGAGCATTCCGCCTAGTTTGCCTTTCAGAGATTCTTCTACCTTGCGCTTGGCTTCGTTGAGAGCAGCCATCGTCAAATCCTGAATCATTTCGACATCGCCGTCTTTTACCAAATCCGGCGAAATATTGAGTTCCATCACTTCAAAATCGCCGCGCATTTTCACCGTTACCGCGCCGCCGCCAGCCGTCGCGTCAACGCTCGTGTTTTTCATCTCGCGCGCCATCTGCTCCTGCATCTTTTGCGCCTGCTGCATCATTGAATTTAGGTCAAAACCACCGGGTAATTTCATAATTTTCAGTTCCTTATAAATAAAATAATTTCAATCTAAACTTTGAAAACATTATAACATTTGCCATAGGAAATGTCTTGCCGAGTTTGTTTTAAACGAGGCACAGAAATAAGCTTCAGAAAGAAGCCTTCTCGAATTTAGAAACAACAAAAAACGAGGTGAAAATTGTCAATTATCAACTATCAATTATCAATTATTTTTCAGTGTATTAAACTTTTATCTGCGATAAAACAATCGATAATGAACAGTTGATAGTTGACAATTCTACTTTATTTTCAAACCGCTTCTTTAATTTTATTTTTATGTCGGCTTTACTCAGAAACCCGATTTCTGCTTCATCCATTCCGCGCGGAGCAGAAAACTTCCCGTCGTTACAACTTTATCGCCGACCGTTAAACCTTCCAACACGACAAAACCTCCTTCTGTTTCCCCGCCGAGACGAACGGGGCGCAAAAGGAAGACATTAGGCTGATCGGTCGTCAGGAAAACCGCCGTTTGATTATTTATCGTCTGCACGGCGGCGGCGGGCACGACCGGCGCGGTTTGCTCCGCCGTTCCTAATGAGCCGAACGCCACATTGACATACATTCCGATTTTGAAAGCCTGTCCGGGATTTTCAACTTCAACGCGGATTTGCGCGGTGCGCGTTGTTTGATTGATGTTCGGGTCAATGTAGGTTACCTGACCGCGAAAAACTCTGCCCGGATAAGCGTCGGTCGTAACATTCGCGCCGCTTCCCGTCCGAATTCGTCCCAAATCTCTTTCATAAACTTCGGCGATTACCCAGACGGTGGAAAGATTCGTAACGCGCATCAGTTCTTTGCTTGCTTCGACAACCTCGTTTGGATTGACCATTCTCGCTGTAACCGTTCCCGAAATCGGGGACGGAATCGGAAGTTGGGAACTAATCTGACGGGTGCTTTTTATTTGGCTTATTCGCTGCGGCGCAAGTCCCAGCACAAGCAGTTTTTGCCCTTCCGATTCGGTTTTGGCTTCGACGGTTCTGAGCTGGGTTAAAGCGCGGTCAATCTCATTTTTGCGTTCGGGATTGATTTTTAATAATTGTCTCGCTCTTTCCAGTCGTTTTTGCGCTTCATCGAGTCTGGCTTTAGCCGTTTCATGTTTTGACCTAGCTATCTCGAATTCTTCACGGCTCGCCGCGCCGATTTCCACTAATTTCGCCGTCCGGTTGTAATGGCTTTGATGCTCCAAATGCTCCGCCTCGGCGATTCTGACGGCGGCGATTGCCTGGTCAAGCTCGGTGCGGGCTTCCTGCGAAACGTCGGATAATTCCAAAGCGCGGTTGTAACGCTTGCGGGCTTCGTCCGTTTCCGCCAGCATCGAGAGAAAGTTTGACTGTGTTTCCGCCAATTGGCTGCTGTAAACGACGGCGACCGTTTCGCCCTTTTGGACAAATTCGCCGAGCTGCGCGTTGACCTGCCGGACAACGCCGCCGACCTGGGAAATTACTGGCGTTTCCGCATAAGCGTTAGCCTGCACGACGCCGGTCGCCGTCGCGCCGGTAACTTTGGCGGAAAAAGTTTCGCCGACCGCTTCGGTTTCGAGCTTGATATTCTCGACCTGTTCCGGCTCGATAGTCAGCGTTTGGTCTTCGGGCAAAGCGGCGGTTTGTGTTTCGTCCTGCCCAAAGCCGACCGTGCGCGGCGCGGGCATCGGTCGCTCCTTTTCCGCGCTTTGAAAAAGCCAAAGCGCAATGACGCCCACGACTATCAATCCGGTAACCGCCAAAGTGATATACATCGGCTTGCGGCTCGATTTTCGCTTTTCGGTCGAAGCGGTTTCCACTTCCGCAATCTCGCTTTCAATAATTTCTTTATTTTCTTCGTTCATCTTTGCTTATTTGCTCGGCAAACAACTCGCCTGATACAAACCTGTGTTAATAAAGTTAAAACCGTCAATCGTTTTGAGTCCCGCGTTTACGCGGCTTTCCGCTTGTGAAAAAGCCTGCTGAAGCAGGGACTCAAAACGCGCCAAAAATTTTTTAATCCAAAAATCTCTTATTTCAATTCAGGCGCGTTTGTCGTTCTTAAAATCTCGACTTTCGCCCTAAATGTTTCAAATTCCGCTTCGATCAAATTGTTTTCAATATCCAGATAACGGCGCTCTTCGGCGATGTAATCCAAAAGACTTTTCGAGCCGAGTTCGTAAGTTTGCCAGACGACTTGCAGATTTTGCCCGGCTTGCTCGCGGACGCCTGCGCGGAAAATCGTCAGGGCGCGGACGCTGCGCTCAAACCGCGTGTATGCGGCGGTTACTTCGCGGCGGACGGTCAATTCGCCGAATTCAATGCGCTTGCGGGCGGCTTCGATTTCTAGCGCGGCGGCTTCAATCATTCCCTGATTGCGGTTTCTGACCGGAAGGTCAATCTCGACGCCGAAGGTTATAAAATTTTCGCCCTGTATCCGCGTTTGAACTTCGGGATGCGCGGGATTTTCGATCATCGGCATCATACGGTTCATTCTTTGATAACCAGCCATCAAGCTCGCGTCCGGCTTGGCTCCGGCGCGGGCTTGCTGCAAACGCGCTTCTGCAAGTTCCTGCGCGGTTCGCGCAAACTGCAAATCGGGACGTTTTTTCAAGGCTTGCTCAATCGCGGCGGCGAGCGGCGCGGGCTGGTCTATTAAATTGTTGAAATCGCCGTTTAGACGCAAGGGTTCGTCGGGCTGCATCCCTAAAAGGTTTCGTAGTTCGAGCAGTTTGACCTCAACGTTT
>DATHTS010000107.1:0-3664 GCA_035462935.1 Pyrinomonadaceae bacterium | reverse complement strand
AGAGACTTTTTTTAATCCCGCATGGAAACCTGATTTTGAAACTAAAAGAGGAAAGGAATTAGCTAGTCCCGAAATAAACTTTAAATTATTAAAATCTTTAAAGGAAATTGTTTTAAAAGGTAAATCAATTGCTAAAGAAGGATTCGATGAAATAGAGAAAATACTTTTTTTTACATCAGATACTAAAACCTCTTTGCATTTGTTATTTAATAATACTCTTGCTCGCGGACTCTCATACTACACAGGCGCGATTTTTGAAATTGTTTTAACTGAAGGTGATTTTGCGGGAAGCATTGGCGGCGGCGGGCGTTACGACGGTTTAATCGGAATGTTCGGCAAAGAGCAAATTCCCGCCTGCGGTTTTTCTCTCGGCTTGGAAAGAATTCTCGTCGTGATGGACGAGCGAGGAATGTTTCCGCCCGAACTCGAAACGAATGCGGCGGATGTGATGGTTACAATCTGGAACGAGGATTCAATCGGCGAAAGCCTGAAACTTGCCAATGAACTCAGACAACAAGGCTTGCGCGTTCTCGTCTATCCCGAAGCCGACAAACTCGGAAAGCAGTTCAAATACGCCGATTCGATAAACATTCCTTTCGTTTGTGTTCTCGGCGAATCGGAGCTTGCCGAAAACAAAGTAACGCTCAAAAATATGCAGACGGGTGAGCAGGAAACAATTTTACGCGGAGAAATTGGGGAGAAAGTTAAGCAATAAAGCCCTTTGAATTATTTAATATAGGTCGCAAAAATCCATTGTTTGAGTAAAAAATCAAATTATGACCGAACAAATAAATAAACTTTTGGAAGGAAGTCAATGATTGGCTCGTCTAATATCTAGACATTCTAAAAAGGAGAAATTTATGCGGTATCAATTCTATATAGGCGCGGTTTTATTGGTTTTTGCAGCTTTGATAATAAACTGCTCGGCGCAGAAAAATGCGGCGGAGGCGATTCAGATACAAACTTACGGGAAAATCTCTGAAATCGGCAAATTATCCGAAGCGCGGGCTTCGCACAGCGCGACGCTTCTTAAAAACGGCGCGGTTTTAATCATCGGGGGAATGGAGCGCAACGGCGTATTTTTCAACGATGCGGACATCTTCGACCCAAACACGAATACTTTCAAACAAGCCAAAGGCAAAATGAGCCGCAAACGCGTCAGTCACACGGCAACGCTGCTTAAAGACGGAAAAGTTCTAATCGTCGGCGGTTGGTCAAACAACGATTCGCCGGAAATGAGCGCGGAAATCTACGACCCGCAGACCGAAACCTTTCAGACCATCGGCAATATGAATTTTCGCCGAGCCGGTCATACGGCAATGCTGCTCGATAACGACAAGGTCTTAATTACGGGCGGATTTGACGGCAAAGTAAATCTGAGCGAAGCCGAAATTTTCGATTCGCAAGCCGATACTTTTACGGTCATCGGAAAAATGCAAAGCGCGCGCCTCGGGCATACGGCGACCAAATTGGCAGACGGTAAAATTTTGCTGGCTGGCGGCGAATTGAGTCGCGGACAGATTTTGTCGAGCGCGGAGATTTTCAATTTGCAGACAAACAAATTTTCTCCGGTGAAAAATCCGATGACCGTCGCGCGCTATAAACACGACGCGGTTTTGCTGGCTGACAGACGGGTTTTAATTTTCGGCGGCTCGGACCACCGGGACTGGCGCGGGCAATATAAATCGGCGGAAATCTTCAATCCAAAAACGGGCGAATTTACCCCGACGGGCGAAATGAATTTTGCGCGTTTCAAAATTGACGGAGTTTCAGTTTTGCTCAAAGACGGCAAGGTGTTTATCGGCGGCGGCAGCGAGTCGGCGGAAGTTTTTAACCCGCAGACAAACAGTTTTACGAAAACTGAAGGAAATTTCGGCGCGGCGTTTCATTTTGCCAGCGTTACGCTTCTGGCGGACGGTCGCGCTTTGATTGTCGGCGGTTACGGAAACGGAACACGCGAAACGGGACCAATCAGCACAAATCGGGCTTGGATTTTCAAGTTATAACACGAAATATTTTGATTAATTTTTCGGCTCTGGACTCGACAAATTTGAGTTCAGGGCTTTGCTGTTTTATCTTTGATATTTATGACCGAGCGGTTTTCTTATCCTGCGAATGCGCCGCTTTCCGGCAATTGATGCGAGCGGCATCCATCTTCTCGAAGAAGTCGCCGAAGAGCATCTGCGGCTTTCAAAACAGGAATAATTATGAAAATAATTTCCGTCAATGTCGGAACGCCGCGCCTAGTCGAATATAATGGCGAGCCGGTTGTCACTGCGATTTACAAAAGTCCGGTTGAAGGCAAAGTGCAGGTCAATCCGCAGAATCTCGCGGGCGACGCGCAAGCCGATTTGCGCGTTCACGGCGGCGCGAGCAAATCCGTTTACGCTTACCCGTTTGAGCATTACGGGTTTTGGCAAAATGAATACCCGGACAAGGATTTGCCGATAGCGATTTTCGGCGAAAACCTGACGACTGAAGGGATTTTGGAAACAGAAATCTGCGCGGGCGATAGAATTCGCGTCGGAACAGCTGAGTTTATCGTAACCGAGCCGCGTTTTCCTTGTTTCAAATTAGGGATTCGCTTCGAGCGCAAAGACATCATCCGCCGCTTTCAAAAATCCCGCCGCAGCGGTTTTTATCTGTCGGTGGCGAAAACCGGAGAAATCAAGGCGGGCGACGCGATTGAGTTTATCGAGCGCGACCCGAATCGTGTAACGATTGAAGAATTAGTCAGATTAGCCGATGAGAAAAATGTTTTGGAAATCGCTCAACGCGCGCTGAAAGTCGAGGCTTTGCCGGAAAGATGGAAAGAACAGATTCGCAAAATTCTCGCTTGATTTTGAAAGGAATCAAATAAAATATTCAGATAAGCGAATCAAAAATTTCCAAACAAAAAAGGCTGTCCAATTTTGGACAGCCTCTTCTTATCGAGATTAATTCTATCTTAATAGGTGATAGAAGCGCTTGTTGCTTTATTCAGGCTCGAATTATAGGTGTAACCCGAAGCTGAAAGATTTGTAACGGTAAAGGTAAACGTGCCGCTTTTTTTAGTATTACCCGAGGTAAATACAACCTGACCGTTGGCGTCAGTCGTTCCTGTAACATTTCCCGTTGTTAAACCGCTCCAACTTCCCGAAACCGCAACATTCGGTCGCGGCGCGCCGTTGCCGTCTAAAACCGTAACTACGGCGCGGGCTGCCGTGTTGCGTCCACTCGTTACAAGCGACATCGTGATGCCGTTTACGTAAATCACGGCGTTCGGGTTTTGCTGAACGGTAATTTGAACGCTGCTTGAACTGCTTGCGCCGTTGTTGTCGGTAACGGTTAAAGTCGCCGTGTAGTTTCCGACATTGTTGTATGTCTTCGACGGATTGGCTTGTGTGGATGTTGTTCCGTCGCCGAAATTCCACGAATAGCTTGAAATCGTTCCGTCCGGGTCATAAGAACCGCTGCCGGTAAAATTGACCGCCAAGGGCGCATAGCCTGAAGTTACATTCGCTCCGGCAACTGCGACAGGCGATTGATTCGCAGCCTGAGTTGCCGTAATGACGACGCTGCTTGAGCCGGTCAGATTGCTGTTATCCTTAACAGTTAAAGTTGCCGTAAATGTTCCGGCTGAATTGTAAACTTTAATCGGATTCGGATCGGTTGAAGTCGTTCC
>DATHTS010000106.1:0-5749 GCA_035462935.1 Pyrinomonadaceae bacterium | reverse complement strand
TTCTTCGACAAACTTTCTTTGTCTTGTATCTGAACTGACAGTTAGAAAAATATATAAAATTTTTGAATTCCATAAACTCATATCTTTAAAGTAAATTTTCTCACCGGACGAGACGATTCAGAACCGGGTAAAAATTGATATGCGTCGGTTTACCTGAAGGCTGCCAGATGGCGAACGCATGCCCGTCCGGATCAAAGAAATACGCTACGTCGCCGATTCCGCTCTCCTCGATTCCGGCGGGAAATTTCACTCCTTTCATCGCCAGCCCTTCCGTAGTTGCCCTAATATCTTTCGCGTGAAAGACAATCCAATCGTTTGAAAAACGTCCCGTCTGAGCTAAACGCTTGACCAAACCGATGCTCGTCTCCTGCCGCAAAGTCAGGATAATCGTACCAAGGTCGAATCTTATCGAATCTTTGGTCTTTGACAAGACACTCAAACCAAGAGTTTTGGAATAAAATTCGTTTGAATTGGCGAGATTGGAAACAACCAAATCAATGCTCAGCACGGCAGAACTTTTCGGGTCTTTCTTCGCTAACTCGTTGGATGTTTTCATCATTACCCCGAGTTTCTCTTTAGCTTTTCCCTGCCATGCTGAAACGGTCGGTTTGACAAAGGAATAAAAATTTCCGCTATCGTCCAAAAATGTCAGAGAGCGCGCATCAGTGGTGGTCACGGGCGCGGCTGTCATTTTGAACGAAGTATTAAATTGTTTGACTGAATTATCGAAATTAGCGGTCATCACTTGAAATCTCGATGCCGGATTGCTGACCAGATCATATCTGGACAAAGCTAATCCCGAACAAGCGTCGTCTGCCAGAACACGCAGCGGAAGCTTTCCGCCGCGGGCTGCCGCGTCTTTCGGCACGACGGCTTTGGCATCACCGATGACTTCTTTTTCTAACGAAGGGTCTAAGCGAATGCCGTACCCGACCATTAAATTTCCGGCATCATACATAACTGCCATCAAGTCTTCGCCGATTTTTGACCAGGGAAATACCTGTTTGACAAAAGATTTTGTTTTTTTTAGATCATCAACCCGCCGCCAAACTACTACTACAGAAGTATTTTTTAGGGAAATAGGCTTGAATTTATTATCTGGACTCATTTTTTTCCTCCTTCTTATATCCGTTTTTTTAATTTCATTTGTAGAAATTAAACTGTCTCGGCGAACCGGGACGGACTGAAATTTAGCAAATTCTCATCTAGCATCTCACGGCTTATACTTTCCGTTAAGGCTTTTCCGACACCCAGCGCCGCAGGTATTCCGTGTCCGCCGAATCCCGCTATAATCCATTGATTCGGCTGATTTGGTAAACTGCCGACGATGGGTTTCCCGTCAATCATATAATCCATCATTCCCGACCACCGACGACTTACCTTGATTGGGGGCAATGTCGGAAAAACCTCGTTCAAAACAAATTCCAAACCTTTGCCCGTCTTTTGACCGGCAAGTTGGAGATTTTCGTCACCGCCGCAGATAATGCTTCCGTCATCGGTCTGTCGCCAATAGACGGTTCCCCAGTCTATCGCCAAACCGAATTTAAAAAATTTCTCTACCGGCGCGCTCGAAAACATATTCCCAACCACCGGTTTTATAAAGTTATTAAAGCCCGGAACAAAATTCGTTATGCGAGCCTGACAGCACCAAACGACATATTTTGCCCGCACTTTTCCGCGATTTGTTTCTATCGTCTGAGAGCTGTTTCCGCCGGCAACCGCTCCACCCAAAACTTTTGTTCCGGTCCTGATTCCGGCTCCGTGTTTGACGGCGGCAAAAGCCAATCCGTAAATAAATTTCAGCGGATGAATCAAACCGCCGCCCGGATACCATCTTCCACCGCGAAAAGCTTTATTTATCTTCAATTTCAAAAGATCTTCACATTCCTGCCGCGTGATTGACGCAACAGGAATCAGAGAATTCTTTCGGCGCAACGCCTCGTCGCAAATCTTCTCCCAAATTTCTTCGTTTGAAGCTAAAGCAAGATGCCCGGTTATTTTAAAGTCGGCATGGATATTTTCTTCGGTCAAAACCTGCCGCGTTATTTCCGGATTTTCCAAAGGGGAAAGTGCCGGTAAAAATAAACCCGCATTCCGCCCGCTTGCGCCGTTGCCGAGTGATTCGGCTTCCAGAACGAGCGTTTCGATACCTGCGCGGCTCAACCAGTAAGCCACCGAGATTCCCATTATTCCTCCGCCGACGATTATCGCGTCAACTTTTTCCGAAAAAGTTTCGACAGGCGATAACAACCCTTTTTCAACGTCCGCAAACCAATAAGGGGCATCTTCGGTTTCCCACAACATTCGTCATTTCTAAAGCCGAAAAATTACAATTGTCAAATCAACTTTCTTTGAAAATTGATTAAACAGGATTAACGACTACGCGGCGCGAAGCATATTCTTCCATACGCGGTGCGTGTTCGTTGAGAACTTCAAAAATATCCGCCGGCGCTTTGTTCAGAATATCGGCGAAAATTTCATCATCCTTAGTCACGACAATATCAAAAGCCGTCAACTCGCCGGGTGTCAATGTTCCGACTTTTTCTCCGGTCGATTCCAGAACGAGCTTGACCGGTCCGGTCGCCGAATGGAAATGCGTTCCGACGGGTGGATAATGATTGACGGTCGCCGGTCCGAAAATAAGCGGTGTTTCCGGGTCGGTCAAAACCGCTCCCATCGCCGTATGAATTTTCCAAGACACGCGCCAGATGGCAGTACCCGGAAAATCATTGCCGTTTTCGCTGTTCGATTTCACGATTCCGTCGTTCGGACGGTTAAAGTTTTGTTCCACGCGAATCGGACCGAGCGCGCTCTGAACTATTTCTCCGCCATGCATTAAAATCTTCAAATACATTTCATTTTTGCCGTCGCCGTCCAAGTCGAGACGCGGACTGCGGTGCATTAAAACGATACCGTTTTTAACGCTCATCGGATAGTTTTCAACCATTCCATCAATGGTCAGCAGACACGAGCAAACGCCTTTCAAGAGTTCAACACCGCCGATTCCCGGGAAGTTGCTGTTAAAACCGCGAATTGCTTGTGTATAAGTTTCCTTTTTGGCTGCATCCGACGCGAGGAGAGAGATTGCTTCTTCCGTTTCGTGATAAGAAGCATCGTTCATCGCATTGATTTTGTCTTGTGCCGAACGCCACTTGAAAACCTCGACGACTTTTACTTTATTCGATAACTCCGAACCGTTATGACCATTGCCACTTGTATCGGCGTAGTTAGCATCGCTCCGTAAAATTTCAATCGGATAATCTCCGGCGTATCCTTTTTCCCTGAGCAATGCCCATTTGCTTCGAACCTGGTTAATCAAAGCGTCCACGTGCATTGGGTCGGTTTCGTATGTTTCCATCTGAATCAACGACTCATTGCGGTAAATATTAACCAACATAAGTATTTTCCTCCAAAACTAAATTTTTATAACTATCGAACAGTAAGCAATTAAAAGATACCAGCGAGGTAATCAAGGCGGACAAACCACCCGCTTGATATCAATTAAATCATCTGAATTTTCATGAATTGAAACAAAGATTTTTGCAGATTCAGCCTTCAGCTTGATTGGAGCGTTTGGCAGAAAGCCTATTCGGATTGCCAAATCCGGCTCAAGTTCAATATAACTCCAACCGACTTTGACCATTGAAGCCTGCACTTCGGCTTGACTGCACGAATCCGGCGGGTTATCGCACGAACAGGCGGCTACTTTCCTTAGATTTTCAAGTTCCGAATTTTTAAGCGAAATGGGTAATTCCAGTTTCTCGAGCAAGACGGTGTTGGAATTCAGGACGGTAACGGCTAGCCGGTCATCTCGTTTGATGCCGGAGACTTTTCTTATTTTTTCGGGAAACTGTATGCAACCTAAATTGCCGACGTAAGAAAAAATAGTTATGTCTTTTGCTGTTCTCTGCTTACCTGCCATTATCTTTGCTCCGTATAAACTGCAAAAGAAGGCTGTACCAAATGTGCAAACGTGAAAAACAGATAAGCAGGTAGGACAATGTTTTGTAACATAATGAAATTGGTATGAACCCATAATTCAAAGCAAATTGTGTTTTATTATCTTACAAAACATATTGCGACCTGCTTAGTTGTTCGAGATTTGATAAGACTAGCAAAAAAAACGACTCAAAAACTTCTTCCAAATTGCTGTTTTCTCGAAAAAAATGAGAAATTCGAGGCTTTGCGCAAATATTCAGTTGAAATGAATAAAAACATCAATTTATGCAATCACTTTTGGATTTTTGTGCAAAGTCCATACGGTCATAATTGATTCGTGAGAACCCGTAAATACTATGATTTAGAGAGTAAGAAAATTCAGAGTTTCGGGACGATGGTGATGTATATATTCAGAATTTTCGGCAAGCTTATGCTTTAATTTTGAACTTTCGGCAAAGATATGCTTTATATTTATTTTACATGTGAAGATTTAGTGTCTGTAAGTTGTTGATTTTATGTCGAGCGTTGGCAGACTTAGGCTTTCATTAGCGGCAAGTATATGGTTTAAGTCACAACGGGTTCCGTCAAAAGATCGGCGAGGGCTTCGAGATAAAGATTTTCATCCGAATCGGAATTATTTTTTTCACCGGTTACTGCCGCGACGGATTTATTTTCCACCATCGGCGAGAACTTAGCATTCCGCAGAATTTCGACGACGCTTTTATCGAGCAGATAAAATTCCGTTTTTATTGCAACTTCTTCTTCGTCCTGATCTCCGTAATAAATTTTTGCTGAAATAGTGAAATTCGCTTTTTCAAATAAGGAAATTATCTTACCGGGTTTGAGGACATCAGACTTTTGTTGATATGCCGCACCGCTAAGAGGCAAAGTGCCAAAAAAAAGGAAAATACGAAAAATTAAAAACTTTATTTTTTTAATCTTCATAAGGAAAATTTGGTATTCCCTAGCTGATATTTGAAATGTCCGAAGGCGTGAAAAATACTTTTTCGGAATAAGGAATAAGTGAAAAGTGAAAAGGTGAAAGAGTGAAAAGGTGAAAAAGTAAAATGCCGAGCCGGTTTTTCACTTTTCCACTTTTATCTTGAAATTCTGCTTGCAACTAACTGCCGAAACGTGCATCATAGAACTCGATTATTCCTTCTCTTGTGCATCAACGGTGGTGCGCCCTTCAGATAGAAAGTTTCATTTGAGGCGTTTTGGATAGTTCGGGAGTAGGTTCTTTTTAGGTTATAGAAGTCGCTTAGAATTTTTTGAGCATCCGAACCCGACGCTTCCGAGCAGACCGTTACTCCGAAGTAAAACTCGATTTCGACACTTCTTTTGATGTCCCGTCATTAACGGGTAACAGGTAAAATATTATTATGTCAATGAAACTTTATGTAGGAAACCTTTCCTTTAATACTTCCAGCCATGAATTGGAAGAAATGTTTAGTCAGGTCGGCACGGTCGAATCGGCTAATGTTGTTGAAGACCGCGAAACGGGTCGCTCGCGCGGCTTCGGTTTTGTCGAGATGTCGAGCAAAGAAGAAGGCAATCAAGCCATCGAGGAATTTAACGGCAAAGAAATTGACGGTCGTGAGCTGAAAGTCAACGAAGCCAAACCGCGTGAAAGCGGCGGCGGCAATCGTGGCGGCGGTGGACGCGGCGGCTACGGCGGCGGAGGCGGTCGCGGCGGTCGCGGAGGCGGTGGCGGAGGCTACGGCGGTGGCGGTTCACGCTGGTAATTTCGCAAGAAAATTTACAGTATAAAAAAAGCCTTCGGCAGATGCTGAAGGCTTTTTAGATTTTA
>DATHTS010000105.1:0-6125 GCA_035462935.1 Pyrinomonadaceae bacterium | reverse complement strand
AAATGATTGCGATGCGCTTTCGCCTTTTGTCCGATCCGATGCGGCTGAAAATTCTTCACACGCTCGGCGAAAAAGAGCTGAACGTTACCGAATTAATCGAAGCGACCGGCGGCGGACAGGCTAATATTTCAAAGCATTTGGGAATTATGCTCGACGCAGGAATTGTTTCGCGGCGCAAAGATGGATTAAACGCATTCTATAGCGTAGCGGATGAAACGATTTTCGAGCTGTGTGAGACGGTTTGCAAGCGGCTCGAAGAACAGCTCGCCGCGCGTCGTAATGTCTTGCAGGGGTTTGCTCCGCGATAATAAACAGCAAGTTTTATTCTTCATTTGTCTGACGCATCTTTTTAAGCGCGGATTGAACCAGCAGACCGTTTATCAAAAACAGAAAACCCGGAATCGTGAAAATAAAGAAAATGAGCGTTGCGCTTTGCCAAAAACTCTCGTCCAACACCCAGACAAAAATAAAATAAAACGCGAGCAGGCTGCCGACGGCGATTGCGCCGCCCAAAACCGCGCGCCACCAGCCGACGAGCATTCCGAGGACGACTCCGAACGGGAAAAACAACAACCCGAGCCATTCTTTCGGAGCGATTTTGGTCATTCCGAAATTCTCGCCGATCATAAACAGCAGAATCGTTCCGATGCTGACGATGCTCAGAATTCTGGCAATTAGATGAACGGTCGAAAACGAATCAATGCGATGAAAAGCCAGAATACTCATAATTTTACTCCTTGGTTTTTTTTCTAATTACTTCGACCGAGCAGCTTGCGCGCTTCGCCACTGCTTCCGAGACGCTGCCGAGAAATACTCGTTCCAAACGGCTGCCGAAAGCGTTCGCGCCGACGAAGATACAATCGGCGCTCCATCTGTCGGCTTCTTCGACCAGAACCTGTTTCGGATTTCCGCTCGGGATATACAGTTTCGCTTCTAAACCTGCTTCGCCCAGCATTATCAGAGACTTTTCGGCGAGCTTTTCAATCCATTCGCGCTCGGATTGATTAACTTCCTCGACCCAATGAACGATGGGGGGAACGAATCGCCCGATGGTCGAAGGAGCAATCGGCGCGGTTGCCGTAACCAGATGAACTTGGCTGTGTTCGCGCCATTTTCTAGATACGACTTCCTCGACCGCCGCTTCAGCGCCGGGCGAGCCGTCAAAGCCGATAATTATTCGCACCGGCGTCGGGTCAACTTCGACTTTTCCCCTCGCAATTCGCACGGAACAATTTGCTTCAGTCAAAACCTTCTGCGAAATGCTTCCCAGAAGAAAACGCCCAATTGCCGTGCGCCCGTGCGAACCGGCGACGATCAAATCCGGCTCGAACGTTTCGGCGCGCTGTAAAATTTCCGAGGCGGGCGATGTCCCGTAAGCGGTTTCGGCTTCGATTTTCCAGCGCGGAAAGAATCGCTGAAGTCTCTTTCGGGCGTGATTGGCGAGGGTTTCAACCTCTAAAACAGCTTTGCCGCCGTTTCCGTGATTTTTGAGGTATTGCGGGTCGGTAGCCAATTTATGCGCGTGTTCGGTTACGTTCTCGCCGTTTTCGGGCGGCGTCAGCCAAGTTTCGGCAACCGAAAAAATCAGAGCCTCGCCTTCATCCGGCAAACCCGCCCGCGCCAAATCATCAAGCGCCGCCTCGGAACATCTCGACCCGTCGTAAGCAATTAATAACTTCATAAACTAATCTCCGGTTCGTCTTACAGTGCAATGAATATGCCAGAGATTAAAGCTAGAGGCTATCTAAAAAATACAAAACGTAAGGTTAAGCAAGCGGTCTAAGACGGCGTTTCAGGCAGCAATCTTCGGCAAACGCGGTCATAGACCGCTTGCTTAACGATAATATTATTTTTGAGATAGCTTCTAGTTTTTCCTGCAAATAAAGTTTGTAAGTGCGGAATTTTTATAAATGCGGTGCGAATTTTTCCGCACTTTTAACGAAAAGGTTTTTTGAAAATAAGGTTTTCGCATTTATAATAGGTTTTCAATCATTCATGCAAAAGCACCCGTAAAATACATTGTGAAAACAGCGCAAAACAAAATACTAATCGTTGATGACGAGCGTTTTATACGTATGACGCTTAAAGAGGCTCTGCATTCCTGGAATTATGAAGCGGTGGAAGCGGAAACCATTGCCGAAGGTCGCCTCCGTTTTCAGGAAGAAGAACCTAACGTCGTCCTTCTTGACATTGATTTGCCTGACGGTTCGGGGTTGGATTTGTTGAGCGAAATAAAGCAGCAGCAGCCTGATGCCGTCGTTATAATGATTACGGCGAATGTTGACGTGAAAAACACGATTGCCGCCCTGCGCGGTGAAGCGCACGATTTTATCGCCAAGCCGGTGCGTATGGAAGAGCTGCGCGTTACGATTCGCAACGCTCTGGAAACGCGCGAGCTTCGCCGCGAAGTGAAAAAGGTTCGCCGCGAACGCGCCGCAAAAAACAGCTTCGATCAGATCATCGGCGAATCCGCGCCGATGCGAAAGGCGAAAGAGCTTGCGCGTCGGGTTGCCGCTTCCGACGTTTCGACCATTTTGCTGCAAGGCGCGTCGGGAACCGGAAAAGACCTTTTCGCCCGCGCCATTCACTATGCTTCCGATCGCGCCGACGCGCCGTATGTGGCAATCAACTGCGCGGCGCTTCCCGCAACGCTGATCGAATCCGAGCTTTTCGGCTACGAAAAAGGCGCGTTCACTGATGCGAAGCAGAAAAAGGAAGGACTTTTCGAGCAGGCGCAGGGCGGGACACTTTTTCTTGACGAAATCGGCGAGATGGAACTCGCTCTGCAAGCCAAGCTTTTGCGCGTTTTAGAGGAAGGAACTTTCCGGCGCGTCGGCGGGCTGAAGGATTTGCCGCTCAATGTGCGCGTGATTGCGGCTTCAAATCGTGATTTGAAAAAGGAAAGCGATGAAGGACGTTTCCGGGTGGATTTATATTATCGCCTGTCGGTGATTCAAATCGAAATTCCGCCGCTCCGCGAGCGCGGCGACGATGTTTTGCTTTTAGCGGATTTTTATATCCAAAAAGCGAATGAAAAACGCCGCCGCGAAAATCAGCTTCGCGGTCTTTCAACGCAAGTCGCCGAGATTTTCAAACAGCACGATTGGGAGGGAAATGTCCGTGAGCTTCGCAACGTAATCGAACGCGCCTCGATTCTCGAAGACGGCGAATTGGTTACCATCGAAACTTTACCCGCCGATTTAATCAAACAGCCTTCGGCAGCGCATCATACAAACAGCGCCGGCGATTTCGTATTGCCGCCCGGAGGTATTCCGCTCGAAACGGTTGAATTAATGCTCGCGCAGCAGGCTTTTGAAAGAGCGGGCGGAAATTTAACGCAGGCGGCGAAGCTTTTGCATATTTCACGCGACCAATTGCGTTACCGACTCAAGAAAGCTGACGAGTAAAATCAATTTTTGAAGAATTCAAAATGCAGGAAACACTCAAAAAAATCGAAAACAAACCGCTTGATGTAAATCTTGAAAGTGACGGTAAATACCGGAAACTAATCAAAGAGCTTTCCGATCTTAAATTCGCGTTAGACGAAGCCGCCATCGTCGCCATCACCGACCAGACAGGAAAGATAATTTACGTCAACGATAAATTTTGCGAGATTTCAAAATACAGCCGCGAAGAACTCATCGGGCAAGACCACCGGATTATTAATTCCGGTTATCATCCGAAAGAGTTTATCCGCAATCTATGGACGACAATTGCGGGCGGCAAAGTTTGGCACGGAGACCTTCGCAACCGGGCGAAAGACGGTTCGATTTACTGGGTTGACACGACAATCGTGCCGTTTCTCGATGAGCGCGGAAAACCTTATCAGTATGTCGCCATTCGTTACGATATAACCGAGCATAAACGCGCCGAAGAGCGCATCCGCGAGCAAGCCGAGCTTTTAGAACAAACTTACGACGCGATTTTTCGATGGGAACTCGACGACGGAATTATTTACTGGAATAAAAATGCCGAGCGGCTTTACGGCTTTACGGAAAATGACGCGCTGGGAAAACTTCCGAGTGATTTACTGCAAACCGTGCATCCGAAAAAAACGATTGACGAATTTCTCGCGGATATAAAGCAAAACAGAGATTGGGAAGGCGAGCTTCTGCACACCACCAGGGACGGCAGGCAGATTGTAGTTGAAAGCCGCATTGTTACTTTGGAAAAGATAAACGGAAAAATTTCGGCTTTGGAAACCACCCGCGATATAACCAGCCGAAAAGAAGCCGAAGAACGCATCCGTCAGCAGGCTTCGCTGCTCGATAAAGCCAGCGACGCGATTTTGGTTTGCGATTTAAATTACAACATTATCTATTGGAACAAAGGCGCGGAACACATCTACGGCTGGCAGTCGGAGGAGGTTCTGGGCAGAGAGGCTTGCGATGTTCTCTGCGGCGGCGACCGGACGCAGCTTCTCGAAGCGCAGGAATCTCTCAGCCAAAAAGACGAATGGAACACGGAAGCAAGACAGCAAACAAAGAGCGGAAAGCCGCTGATGGTTGAGAGCCGCTGGACTCTCGTGCGCGACGATAATGAGCAGCCCGATTATATTCTTATTTTAAATACCGACATCACCGGGCAGAAAAAGATTGAAGAACAGCTTTTACGCGCGCAGCGGATGGAATCAATCGGGACTCTGGCAGGCGGAATCGCGCACGATTTGAACAATATTCTCGCGCCGATTCTGATGTCTATTGAAATACTCCAACTCGAAGCGCTCAACAGTTCTTCGGAAAAATGGCTTTCCATTATCAGGGAAAACGCCGAGCGCGGCGCAGACCTCGTTTCGCAGGTACTGTATTTTGCCAGGGGCATGGGAGGCGAGCGAACCCCGATACAGCTTAAACACATTATCAAAGACCTCGTTAACGTTTTGAAAGAAACGCTGCCGAAGTCGGTCGCCATTCGTTTTGAGATCGAGCCGGATTTGTGGCTGGTTTCCGCCGACTCGACGCAGATTCACCAGGTTTTGATGAACCTGTGCATCAACGCGCGCGATGCGATGCCGAACGGCGGAACACTTACGATTACTGCACAAAACACGACGCTCGATGAAAATTACGCGCAGATGAATATCGAAGCCAATATCGGAAATTACATCTTGATGACTGTTGCCGATACAGGCGCGGGAATGCCGCAGGAAATTATAAACCGTATTTTCGATCCGTTTTTTACGACCAAAGATATAGGCAAAGGAACCGGTTTGGGCTTGTCAACCGTGCTTTCAATCGTCAAAAGCCACGGCGGTTTTATCAATGTGTATAGCGAAGTCGGAAAGGGAACGAAATTTATGATTTACCTGCCGGCTTCGGAAGAGGGACAAGCGGAAACCGAAACCAAACGCACCTTGCCTTTTCCGCAAGGAAAAGGCGAACTCATACTCGTAGTTGACGATGAAGAAAATATTCGTGAAATTACCAAAGCGACGCTTGAAAAATACGGCTATCGGGTTTTAACCGCAACGGACGGAACGGACGCGCTTGCCGTTTACGCTCAGCAAAATAAGGAAATCGCGCTTGTTTTAACCGACATTGCGATGCCTTATCTCGACGGAATCGGGCTGATTCGCGCACTCCGTCGAATCAATCCCGATTTGAAAGTAATCACCGCCAGCGGGCTGACAACCAATGAACAAACGGCGGAAATTAATGAGCTAAATGTAAATGCTTTTCTGCCCAAACCATATGCGGCGGAAAAGCTCCTCAATACGCTCGCCGCCGTTTTAAAGGAAAAATAAATCTATTCAAAACGTGAGAATTTTCAATTTAGCCGTGAAAAATTTCGCGGCTTTTTTGTTTCTCCGCATTTTGGATTTCGATATAAACATAAGTAAATGCGGCTTTTCCGCTAAAATATTAACAGGCACATTATTTGCCGAATAGATTATAGACGGGAGGTTTATGATGGAAAATTCAAACCAAAATAAAATTGATGTAACGCTGGCAGAGCTTATCGAGATAGGTCTTTTGCGCTCGGTTGCCGGTTTCGGGCTGGGACTTTTGCTGGCTGAACAATTCAAAAAAAAGAACCGTAAAACCATCGGCTGGTCGCTGTTTCTGGGAAGCATCGCGGTCGGCGTTCCTATCGGTATTAAGTTTTTGAAAAAGAATAAAGGAATA
>DATHTS010000104.1:0-3014 GCA_035462935.1 Pyrinomonadaceae bacterium | reverse complement strand
AAATCCGCGATTTGCGAAAACAGCTCGAAGATTTGTCCGCGCGTTTAAGAGCGCCGGAACAAAAAGACCTGCGTGACCGAGCCGCCGAGATTATGAAAAATCTAACGGCGGTCGAAGAAGAGCTTGTGCAGACGAAAATCCGAAGCTCGCAGGATGCGCTGAATTACCCGATAAAATTAAACAACAAACTCGCGGCTCTGGTTTCGGCGGTTGACAGCGCCGATTATCCGCCGACGGCGCAGTCCTTTGATGTTTATAACGATTTGACGGCAAAGATTGACGCTCAATTAGCGCGTTTGGCGGAAATCAAGGCGAAGGACATTGCGGCGTTTAACCGGATGTTCGCTGAAAAGAATTTGCCGGTGATAATTCCAAAAAGCAAGTAGCAAAAAATTAAAATTTTATGAAACGAACAATCATTTTTATCGCTTTCCTTTTTGCGCTCGCTTTGAGCGCGAATGCTCAAACTGGCAACAGCAAAAAGCTGACGCTCGATCTGTTTCTGGATTGGGAATACGTGATGAATCCGCAAATTTCGCCCGACGGCTCGCAGATTGTTTACACGCGGCGCTGGACGGATAAAATCAATGACAAATACGAAAACGAAGTCTGGATAATGAACGCCGACGGCAGCCGCAATCGGTTTCTTTTGAAAGGCTCGTCGCCCGTCTGGTCGCCGGACGGCAAGCGCATCGCGTATGTCGCGCCGGGACAGCCCACGAGTTCGCAAATTTTTATCAAATGGATGGATATGCCGGACATTGGCACGCAGATTACGACGGTGGAACGTTCGCCCGGCAATCTCGCCTGGTCGCCGGACGGAAAGCACATCGCTTTTAATATGATCATTCCGGCGCGAAATGCTCTGCGGGCGACCGTGCCGCCAAAGCCGGAAGGCGCGAAATGGGTTGAGCCGCCGCGCGTGGTTGACCGTTTGAATTATCGGTCGGACGGTTCGGGCTATCGGCAGGAAGGCTTCACGCATATTTTCCTCGTTCCCGATACGGGCGGAACTCCGCGCCAATTGACTGACGGCGATTACAATCACAACGCGCCCGAATGGATGCCCGATTCAAACACGATTGTTTTCAGCGCCGTTCGCAAGCCGGACGCGGAATATATTCGCTTCGGGCAGGAAATTTACGCGCTGAACGTAAAAAATAATCAAATCCGCGCGCTGACCGACCGCGACGGCACTGATACCAATCCGAGCGTTTCGCCAAACGGTCGGTTTATCGCCTACACCGGTTTTGACCGCAATGATGACACATACAACATCCAGAACCTTTACGTGATGGATGCCGACGGGCAGAACAAGCGCGTCCTGACCGGAGATTTTGACCGCTCGCCGTTCGGTCTAATGTGGGATGAAAAAAGCGACGGCGTTTATTTTTCAACCGAAGATAAGGGAACGAACAATCTTTATTATGTCCCGCTTCGCGGCAGCGTGCGGCAAATCACGAAGGGCAATCACCAGCTTCTTTCTTCGAGTATGAGCAAAAACGGCGTCATAACGGGCGTTTCATCGGATGCGAACGAGCCGGGCGACGTGGTTGTTTTCAATTTAAAACAGCCCGTCCCACGCAAATTAACCGGCGTCAACGACGACCTTTTGGAAAATCGAAAGCTCGGCGAGGTCGAAGAAATCTGGTATGAGTCGGTCGGCGGGATGAAGATTCAGGGCTGGATCGTCAAACCGCCGGATTTTAATCCTGCTCGAAAATACCCGCTGATTTTATACATTCACGGCGGACCTCACGCGATGTATGGCATCGGTTTTAATTTCGAGTTTCAAAACCACGCGGCGGAAAATTATGTAGTCCTTTACACGAATCCGCGCGGCTCAAGCGGTTACGGCAAAGCTTTCGGCAACGCCATCAACAACAATTATCCCGGTCAGGATTACGACGATTTGATGCGCGGCGTGGATGAAACGATCAAGCGCGGCTATGTGGACGAGAAAAATCTGTTTGTCACGGGCGGCTCTGGCGGCGGCGTTCTGACCGCTTGGATTGTCGGGCATACAGACCGTTTCGCGGCGGCGGTTTCGATGAAGCCGGTCGTCAACTGGTATTCGTTTGTCGGCACGACCGACGGCGCGGATTGGTATTATAATTTCCAGAAACTCCCGTGGGAAGACCCTGCCGAACACATCCGCCGCTCGCCTTTAACTTACGTCGGCAATGTCAAAACGCCGACAATGGTTTTAACCGGCGATCTGGATTTGCGAACGCCTTTGGAGCAGACCGAGCAGTATTACCGCGCTTTGAAGCTTCGCAAAGTCCCGACGGCAATGGTGCGTTTGAATGATGAATATCACGGATTTAACGCGCTCGGCTTGCGGCATCCGTCAAACCGGCTTTATCAAATCCAGTATTTGCGGATGTGGTTTGATAAATTCAAGCGAAAATAAGTGTTTAAATTATTTCTCAAATATGCTGATTATGGTTTAATATCGCCCAACCGGATTATATCTATCGCGCCGCATTCTCTTGTTTTTAGATTCGGCTTCTTTCGAGGCGTCTTTTGTCAGCGCGACAAGCGAAGATAAATTGGCTCATATTTCCAGCATTTTTTATCTCCGCCTGCGCTGGCAGTTTTGCAATGCCTAAAGATTTTATCTTTACGGCGATTCCAAAAACTCCTCTAGTTTGTTGGCTGCATACGAATGCGAGTGCCGGTGCTGGTAACGGGAATACTGATGAGTGTTGCTCCTGTCGGACTCAGAACTTCTATTGTGCCCTCGCCTGTGTATGAATCGCCGGAATTAAGAGTAATGGTCTCGGTAACTCTTACTGAACCTTGGAAGAAACCTTGAGTACTAAACAGATATTTTGTAAAAGTAAGAGTAAATTTTCGAGTGCCGCGATTGCTCAGAAGCTCCCAAACGCCTTGTCCCGTTCCGGCGATAGAGCCGGGCGCAGCCAGATTGTCCGATTCGATCAGCCCGCCGCCGGGAACGTAGGTTACAATGCTTTCAAAAGAAGTCGGAAGCGGAATGGGAAATTGTTGGG
>DATHTS010000103.1:0-10227 GCA_035462935.1 Pyrinomonadaceae bacterium | reverse complement strand
CCGAGACTCGGTTTATTGAACTGCCGGAGTTTCCGTGTAAAAAGCGGCGAGCCATTTTCCGCCGCGTTTGACGTAAACCGACGTTGAACGGATCATTGCCGGTTGGGTTTTTCCATCGCACACTATGTCCTGTTTCGCCGTGTAGGTTAAAAGAGCCGTGTTCTTGTCCAGATTGAGAAACTTGAAATTGTCCAGCGAATAACTATTAAACTCGCAGCTTCCGATTGCCTTAACAATTTGCGGTTTATCAACAACGCCGTCGCCATAGACAAAAAAAGCATCATCCGACAGGTAGTTTTGGACGAAAGCGCGATTTTTATTTCTCCATTCTTCCCACGCTTGTTTTTCTAAAGCAATGATCCGTGTTTCAACCGAATTGTTAGTGTCATTCACCTTTTTCATTTGCCCGAAGGTAACGGATGTCGCGGCGATTGCGATTATCAAAATTATTTTTTTTTCATTTTTTCGTCCTCCTTAAATTTTTTCGACTGAATAACTGACGAAGTGAGAACGAAAAACACGAGCTCGCTTCGTCAGTTTTCTCAACCTTTGAGAAAATACATTTCCGGTTTACCGACAACTCCCGATTTCTGCATAGCTTCGCGCAGATCATCGGAGTTGGAAAACTCCTCCGCCCGTTGTAAGTCTTCCGCCTCGAAGATAAGCGTAACCGTATTCGGGTCGTCGGCATCCTGAAGCAGGTGCTTTTCCGTCAACCCCGACGCCGCGCGGCTGGGTTCGTGCGCGTCGTAAGCTGTTTTCCATTCCGAAAAATCCTGAACGCTCGCGCGAGCAATCATATAATTTGCCATAATTTTTCTCCTCTAAATTTATTTGTTTTTTTTCTTTGTCGAATCGTCGTAAACTTGATTCTGTTTCTAATCTGTAAATTCGGAGAGAAGCCGGAGAGTTTCCGGTTTCACGCCGTCTTCCGCCATCGCCTTTTGTGCTTCTTCGGAAGCCATAAAGTTTTCAAATGCGGTAAAATCTTCAGCTTCGATCATGACCGCGACCGAATTTGGATTTTCCGGATCTCGAAAAGTGCGGCATTTTAAGCCGAGTTTGGCGAATTGTTCGTGCCGACCGCCTTCGCCTTTGTGCCAAGCCTTCGCCCAATGATCTCCGTTTTCGGTTTCGTGAACCGCTAATTTTGTTTTCATAATTTTTTCTCCTTATTGTTAAATTTAAATCGCGGTGAATCCGATCATTCCGGCGATTGACGAAAGCGCAATCATCGAACCGCCGCCGCGCCGCTTCATCGGCTCAACCGCATATTTCATTGACAGCCAAACGCCAATCACATTGGTGAGAAGAACGCTTTGAAATTCAGCAAGCGTCAAATTTTCAATCGGCGCGAAATTGCCTTCCGTTCCGGCGTTTGCCAGCAAAATATCCACGCCGCCGAAGTTTTCGACCGCCGCCGCGACCGATGCCGCCGTCGCTTCTTCATCAGCGGCATCGGCGACAAAGCATTTAAGTTTTCCGTTAGCGCCGAGTCGCTCGCACGTTTTTTCGAGTTTGTCGGCAGAACGCCCGACGAGCATCACGCTCGCTCCTTCTTCAAGAAACCGCTTCGCCGTCGCCTCGCCGATGCCGCCCGTCGCTCCGGTAATGACGGCGACTTTGCCGTCTAATCTTTTTTTGTAACCGTTGTTTTGATTCATTCGTTTTTTCCTGTTTTTATGCGGCATTCGCGGCGGCGTGCGCTCTGCCGGCGGCGGCGTTGTCAAAGAATTCGTAAAAACTCGTGATTTTGCCGTCCTTCACCGCGATGATATGCGCGAAATCCGTCGCGTATTGTTTATCGGTCGTTTTCGAGCGGGCTACAAAACTTCCCAAAATGACAACTCTGTCACCCTGCGCGATGTATTCGGTCGGGTCGAATTTCAGAAATTCCTCGTAATTATCAATACCGGAAATAAACTTGGCGAGATTTTCGCGCCCGCTGAATTTTCCGTTCAAAGGCACGTTTTCAATTTCCGGCGCGTGCCAGGAAGCATCGTCCGAAAACAAATTCAAAAATCCTTCAATATCGCCCGCCATAAATGTTTCATACATTCGCGCGGCTAATTTTGTGTTTTCCTGTTCGTTCATTTTTTTGTTCTCCTTAAAATATTTGAATAGGCACGAAGCAATCGCTTACATAACGCGCGCTTACTCCGTGCGTGTTTTCGACTTTGGTCTAACGACGCGGCTCCAAAATGATTTCCCGCGCCAGACGGTTTTGCAGAACTTCGCGGATTTCGAGCCGTTCGCGGTAACCTTGCCGTTGTTTATCGTCGTTGCCGACTACCCTCTGTGCGAGGGCGTCTTCTTTTTCTTGATTGGCTTCCATCGTCGCCAAATCTTTGTATTCGGTCATCAGCAGGATGTTAAAATCGTTCCCGCCGTGCGATTCGGTGGTCAGAACTTTGTAGGAGAGAATCAGCCCGTCTTTTTTCATCGCTTCCTGATTGCGCTTCCAATCGGTAGCGATATAGTTTAGATAAGCGGTTTCCATTCCGGGTTTCATACGGATAAAACCGATGTCCCATACCGACCCGTTGCGATACGGGCGGCTGACCTGTGCCACTACAACGATGCTTAAAGTTAAAATCAAAACGATAAGCGAGCCTGTTAAAATGCGTGTTTTGTTTTTCATAATTTTTCTCCTGTTGTTTTTTTAGAATCGGGAAATTTACTGTTCGGCGACGCGCGCGCTCTGCGCGGCGACTATTTGCCAGCGTCCTTTGGTCTTGGCGTAGGTTGCGGTGGTGACGAATTTGCCGTCGGAAATTTTTACGCCGGGCGCGACTTTGGTCGTGAAGCGCACGATTGCCACCGCCGTATCTCCAAAAAGTTTAATGCTGACAACTTCGTGGCTGATTGATTCATATTTCAAATCGCCCGACCTAAAAGCGCCGACCCGCTCAGCCTTCGTCATCATAGCGCCGGTATCGCCGACAAAGATGTAACCGTCTGCATAAAGACGGTCGAGCGCTTCAGCATCGTTGTTGCGAAGCGCGACGGCAAGTTCGCCAATCGCCTGCCGCACGGCTTGTTCGTCGCCTCCTTTTTTACCGGCGTTTTTGCCGTTCGTTTGACACAAAATCAAAGCCGGCAGAGCGAGCGTCATCGCCATCGCTAATAAAATTCGTTTCATAGTTTTTCTCCTGTTTTTGAACAGATACTTTGACTTCAGGCGCGGGCGGGCTATTGCAGCATCGAAAAGCAATAGCCGCCTGATTTTGTAAAAACGTTTATAGAATTCTGGTTCCCTGTGACGCCCAGACCTGCCAGCGTCCGTCGCGCTTGATGAACGTATCGGTAAAGCGCAGGCGGTAGTTCATCGGCTGACCTTTCTCGTCGCGCCCTTTGACGTGATTAACCCCTGTGACAATCGCCGTATTGCCGTCTATGCGGATGTTCATTTCCGAAAGCTCGGCTGATTCCGTGACGCTTTTGTCGGTTTTAAATTCGGCAAGCTCTGCGGCTTTGGTTAGTAATTTGGCGGTGCCGCTGCTGATGCCGCTGTAATCGGCGGCGAGATTTCGTTCAAACCAGCTCGCGTCGCGTTTCACGTAAGCATTGTTCCAATCGTGTTCCATATACATCAGAACGCCGAAATCATCGAGACCATGATTCGCGCTGCTGACCGCCTGCCATTTTCCGCCGCGCTTTTCGAGAAAATGAACGCTGCGCGTATAAAAAGTTTCTTCCTTGCCGCCCGTGCCGTTTTTGGTCGTCACCACGTTGCGATGCGTGATGGTCGCCGTCGTCGGCGTGCAGCTGATCATAAAAAGGTCGGACGAAACCTGATCTCTGTTCTGCGGATTGGCTTTGTTTCGCTCAAACGCCGCCATTGTGCCTTCGATAGACTGCGTTTTGTTTATCATCGTGGGTATTCCCACGTAATCATCAGCGAGAATATTCATCAAAGCGGCGCGGTCGCCGTTATCGCCTGCAACGCTCCAGGCGTGGTCAAACGCTTCGAGAGCCTTTTTGTCTGATTGACTACATTCGCCGAAAGCATATCCGGTAAAAGAAATCGTCAAAGCCAATATCAAAATAATGTTTTTCATAATTTTTCTCCTATTTTTGGTTGATCGAATTAGGTGCCATTCTTACTTTTGCAACTTCGCCATAGCCCGCGACCGAACCAGCGCGTAACCCGTGGTGTCGAGCTGATTCCAACCGGCGATCCTGCGGTATAGTTCGGCGGCGCTTTTTGTGTCGCCGGCTCCTTCGGATGCGACAGCCCGGTAATACCAAACAAAAGGATCGTTGGGGTTTGCCTTAGCGAAAAACTCATTCGCCTTTGCATAGTTTTTCTGCTTTAGCTCAAGATAACCGGCGGCTTGGTTAAGGTTCCGTTCCTGATTCACGTTTCTGGTCGCCAGAGCGCCCCGAGCGGCGTCAAGCTCGCTTCGCGCCTCGTCAAACTGTCCGCGCGCCGCCAGGTAGCGCGAACGCTGCAAAGCGGAATTGAACTTCCTGTTTCCCGCCTGCGCCGCTGCCAGCGACGGATTAGAGGCAAGCTTTGCCGCCATCTCAAAATGTTCGGCGGCGGCATCGAGGTTTCCGGCTTCGATATTTATAAACCCGGCGAGGTTATGCAGGTTCAACATTGTCTGAACGTCGCCTGTTTTCTCGGCAATAGCTATTCGCCGGTCGTTTACCTCCATAGCTTTTTCGATATTGCCTTCGGCGATCCAGGCGTTCATTGTGGACGACAGCGCCTGGTCGCGGTTGAAATCGTTCGTTGCCTTGTCATACATCATCTGATAGGTCGCGCGGCTTTTCGCATAGTCGCCCTTGTAGGCATAATCGTTTCCAATTCCGCGATACGATGCTATGAACGTCGGGTCCTTGGCGAGCGCCATATTATACTGCTTGATGGATTCGTCGTATTTGCCGATTTTCATCAGCAGCTCGGCGTACGAATCATACGGATTGGGATTGTTTGGGATCAGCTTTATGTAATTTTTGAAAGCCGCCTCAGCATCGGCATATTTTCCAAGAGCCATATTGGAATAACCGATGTTGTTGTAAGCCGGGGCGTATTTCTTATCTATTTTTATCGCCTCCGAATAATGCCGCAGCGCGGTCGGCTCGTCGCCGATGTTGCGGTAATACTGCCCAATCTGCGTGTGGGCGCGTTTATCGCGCGGGTGTAGTTTCAAAAGTTTTTCCAGATGTGCGAGCTGTCCGGCTTGGTTGCCGTTGTTCTGATCCTGTGCCGCGAGAATCCACTCGCGTTCGCCGGGAGAAGCCTTGTCCGCGAGGCTCACCGCCTTTTCGAGGTTTTGCCGGAATTCCAGATTGTTCTGACCGGCAAAGAGGTAACCGAAAGCGAAATTCGGGTCTTTTTGGACTGCCTGGTCGAACAGGGTTCCCGGATCTTCAAGATTTTCCGCCTTTTCCAAGCCCTGCTTGAAAAGCGCCAGCGCTTCTTTAGAAGCCGTCAGCGGCATATCCCCGGATTGCGCGAAAACAGCGGGAATCGCAGCGGCGATAATAAAAAAAATCATCATAGCGGCGGTTAGCAGACCGCGACTGGTTTTCTCAATAATCATTGTCAGCTCCTTTAGGGTAGCGACGAAATTTTTTGTTTTCATTGTTTTTCTCCTTTTACTGGTTTTACGGCAGGCGAAGAATCTTTCGCACGTTTGTTCGCCTGTCGTTTTGGTTAAAATTAAACGGTTTTTTATTGCTGAATAATCGGCAGAATGTCGAGCAGGTTTTCCTTCAGAATATAATCAACCGCGCCCGCTTCACGCGCCGATTCACGAAAGTGCGCGTCATTGTAATTAGTCACGATAATGATTTTCGCCTCCTTAAAAATCGAGGTGATTGCTCGTGTCGCCTCAATTCCGTTTGTTTCTTTCAAATGAATGTCCATCAAAACCCAATCGGGACGATTTTTGGTATAAAGCGCGAGAGCCTCCTCGCCGTCTTCGCATTCGTCTATCCGGTCTGCAACACCGGCGACGATTGATTTAATCATTCCCCGCATTTTCAGGTTGTCTTCCACAATGAGCAGATTCATAAACATTATCCCGAACATCAAAAACACTTCCCTTGATGCGTTTTATTTCTAATTTTCGATTGGGTAGTTATCGGTAAACTAAGCGATGGAGTAAGGTTAATTTGAATCGCCGGGTTTGTGAATAGAGTCAAACACACAATTTAGGCGTGTAACGTCACACATTTTTCTATGTGTTTTCACACAGTTTTTGTTAAAATCGGACGGAGGTTAAAAATGATGGGACAAGTAATTTTAGAAATACCGCAGAATGTGAATCGCGTTTATCGAATCGAGAGCGAAAAAAAAGCCGCCGACATTCTCGAACTGCTCGAAGATTCAAACGAGAAATTGAGAAAATTTGAAAAACTGGTTGCGTCGGGCGCAATCGTCTTGCCGAAGCGACGCAGCAAAAAGGATAGTGAAGATGTGTTAGGAATCTGGTCGGACCGCGAAGAATCGGGACAGGAAATAGCGCGTCGGATTCGTGACCACAACAACAGAAAAGATGTTTGATTATCTGCCCGACACAAATGTTTTCTCGCAGATTTTCAAAGGCAACCTGGGTGTTCAAACTTTTGTCGAAAATCTCGATTCCGTCATTTGTCCGACTGTTTATGTCGAATGTATACAAGGTTCAAAATCAAATCAGGAAAAACGCCGAATCAAAAAATATTTGGCGACATTTGGAATGCTGCATTTTTATCCGGTAATTTCGCAGCGAATAATGGACTTGATTGACGCTTACTCAAACACGGACGGTTTAATGCTCGGCGACGCGCAAATCGCCGCCGTTTGTCTGGAAAACGATTTAACTCTTCTTACCTATAACGTCAAAGATTTTTTGTTTATTGCCGGATTGAAAATCACCGCGCCGCCGTTTCCGACAATTTAATTAGAAAGTTCGGATTTGTGTGTCAGAGCAAAACGCAGGAGCGCGTTTGTTCCGTGAATGTCTAATTTTTGGCAGATGTTTGTGCGATGGTTATCAACCGTGCGCGGGTGGATGAAGAGAATTCCGCCGATTTCCCTGCTTGTTTTTTCTTCGGCAATCAATTGCAGAATGCGGCGTTCGGTTTTTGTTAATATATTCAGACCGCCGGTTTGGTCTTGAAAGTCGGCTGTTTTGCGGCTTCGATTGAGAAGATATTCCGAAAGCGACGGCGTGATGTAACGTTTTCCCGCCGCGACCATTTTGATGCAGTCCTTAATGTCGCTGACAGCGTTGTCTTTGAGAACATAACCTTTAACGCCCGCGTCCATTGCCGCATTAAACACACCCGCATCCTTATGCATCGTCAGAAAAATGAGCGCGGTTTCCAGATTTTTTTCTTTGATTTTTCGTGCCAGTTCCAGCCCGCCCATCTGCGGCATATTGACATCAGCGACGAGCACATCGGGCTTTAATTTTTCAATTAAATTCAACGCGCTTATACCGTTTTCGGCTTCGTCAACGACTTTTAATTTCGCATCAGCTTCGATGACCTGCCGCAGCCCGCGCCGAAAAATCGGATGGTCGTCAACTATCAGAATTTTTATTTCATTTATCATACAAAAGTTAATTTGACGGTCGTTCCCTCGCCCAAATTAGAATTTATCTCAATTTTCCCGCTTAAAATTCGCGCCCGTTCGCTGATGCCAGCCAAACCGAAACCGCTCCGGCTGGCGCGTTTGGAAGCCATCGAACTGGTATCAAAACCTTTGCCGTTATCCCAAATCAAAAGCATTAAGCTTTCGTTTTCGTTGCGGCGGATTTTGACGCCCGCTTCCGTGGCTTGGGAATGCTTGACAATATTGTTCAGGCATTCCTGCACAATGCGATAAAAATTTATCTCCCTCTCTCGCGGGAAAAATCCGTCAATCGAATCAATTTCCCAAACAAAACTAATTGTCGAGGATTTCGCAATCCGTCCGAGCATTGATTCGCACGCTTTTTTTAGTCCGAGTTCGTCCAGGTGATACGGGCGCAGATTGTAGGCAATTTCGCGCACTTCATCAATCGCGGCGGAAGCCGTTTCGGAAATTTCGGCGAGCTGCCTGCTCGAATCCGCACCGTTTTGCAAGCCGATTAACACCCAGTTTTTAATAATCAACAAATCTTGTCCGAGCGAGTCGTGCAGCTCGGCGGCAATGCGCTGGTGCTGGCTTTCCTGCGATTCGAGAAGAAGGCGGGAAAATTCCTCCTGCGCGGCGTGCCGCTTTTTCAGATTTTTGAATCGTAGATTAAAACCGAACGCAATCAGCGCCGTTAGCAAAATCGCGCAGCCAACCCAAAACCAAATGGCGCGGTAAAACGGCGGTATCACGCTGATTTTAAGATTCGCGCCGGTTTCGTTCCAAACTCCGTCTGTGTTGGCGGCGGAAACTCTGAATGAATATTCGCCCGGCGGCAGATGCGTAAAATACGCGCGGCGGCGCGTTCCGGCGTCAACCCAATTTTCGCCCAGACCTTCGAGCCTGTATTTGAACTTAATTTGTTCGGGCTTGTTAAAGCTCAAAGCCGTGTATTTTATTTCGAGTGATTCGTTTTCGGGCAAAATTTTTATCCGGTCGCAGGTGGTTTCCTGACCGTCGAGCAGACAATTTTCTATGACGACATTCGGCGGCTCACTGTTAATTGGTACCAACTTCGGGTTGACGACTGCAATTCCTTTCTGCGTCGGAAACCAGAGCGTACCGTCTTTTTTTGATTTGAAACCGGAGGGCGAGCGCCCGCCGTTACATTCCGTATCCGCCATTCCGTCTTTGACGCCGTATGCTACGCTCGTCACCGATGGAATGCGCCCGTCGGCAAATTCGTTTAACTGTTCACGGCTGACCCGATAAATGCCGCGATTACAGCTAATCCAGAATCTACCGAAATCGTCCTCCAAAATCTGAAACGCGCCCTGGTCAAAAAGCCCGTCTTTGATCGTGATTCCCTTAAATTCACCATTTTTATAACGGAAAATTCCTTCATCGTAAGTCCCGAACCAGAGCGCGCCGTCAGCGTCCTCGTAAATAGAACGAGTTTGAATTGGCGGAAAATCGGGATATTTGGTGAAAATTCCGTCTCTGTAACTTCCCAACCCGCTCATGCCGGCAATCCAGAGCGTGCCGTCGCGGGCTTCGTGCAAATTTCTTAAGTTGGAGTCGGGCAAACCGTCGGCGGTCGTAAATTCCGTAAATTGATTATCCCGAAAGCGCATTAACCCATTTTCCGTCGCCATCCAGAGCGCGCCGTCACGAGTTTGTATGTTCGCATTCACGCTTTCAAGCGGGAAGCCGTTTTCCCTGGTGGATTTCGTGAATTTTCCGTCTCGTTCCCGCGTCACGCCGCCAATCGCGCCAATCCATAAATTGCCCTCACGATCTTTGAAAAGCGATGTCGGCGCGAGAGAGGTGATTTCATTTTCACCGGCAAAGTGTTTAAAGACGCCGTCTTCAAATCTGTCTATGCCGCCGTTTCTTTCCTTGCCGACACGCCACGCGCCCGACCAGATTATGCCGTCTGCGTCTTCGTAAATAGGATAAATGTTGTCGGAGGAAAGCCCGTTCTTTTCTTTGGTATAACTCGTGATAAATCGCGGGGTGATTCGCGCTAAACCGTTGTCTGAAATTGCCGCCCAGATCGCCCCCTCGCGGTCTTCGGTTAAACCGAGAACGCCCAAACCGACGAACCCGTCTTCTTTTTTCAACGCGCGCAATTTTCCGTTTTCAAATTTGACCAAACCGCCTTCCTCGAATTTTCCGAGAGCAATCCAAACACTGCCTTGACGGTCTTCTAAAATCTGCTGGATTAAAGCGTTTGGTAATCCGTCGCGTTCGGTGAGAATAGAAATTTGATTGTTTTTGAAAATATAAAGTTTCGCCTTGCCGGGAGACGGGAGATGAAAGACGCCAATCCAAACCGCGCCCGCGCGGTCTTCGTAAACTCTAGCCAGAACGGTTTCGGGCAAATCGCCCGGCAATTTGTATTCGATGATTTCGCCGCCGGTGTGTCGCCGCACGACATCTTTTTCCTTGACGCAATACGCACCGGTGTTGTCGAGCAGCGAAGAATACCGATGCGGCGGTTCGGGCAAATGTTCGACAGAAATGATTTTTCCATCCTCCCAGACGGCTATTCCTTTCTGCGTTAAAATTTTCAAACGATTTGCCGTCTTATCGGCGTAAAGCGAAAAAACATTATCGCTCAGCAAGCCGTCGGCAGCTGAAACGGAAGAAAACATTCCGTTATAAAG
>DATHTS010000102.1:0-8703 GCA_035462935.1 Pyrinomonadaceae bacterium | reverse complement strand
AGACTCAAGACTCAAGACTCAAGACTTATGATCATAGGAATTTGCGGCGGAACAGGTTCGGGGAAAACGACGATTGCGCGGCGCATCGTGGAAGCGGTGGGCGCGGAAAAGGTGATTCTCGTCGAGCAGGATTCTTATTATCGAAATCTGGCGGATATGCCGCTCGATGAGCGCCGGCAGGCGAATTTCGATCACCCGGACGCGATTGACAGCGAGATGCTGATGAATCACATCAAGCGTCTAAAGCTCAATCAATCAATCGAAATGCCGGTTTATGATTTTAAAACTCACACGCGCAGCAGCGAGACCGACCATATCGAGCCAAAACCGGTTGTAATTGTCGAGGGGATTCTAATTTTCGCAGAGCCGCGTGTTTTGGATTTGCTCGACGTGCGCGTCTTTGTTGATACGCCCGACGACATTCGTTTTATCCGCCGCCTGCGCCGCGATATTAGCGAGCGCGGCAGAACGGTCGAATCGGTTATCGCGCAGTATTTTGCGACTGTCCGCCCGATGCATTTTGAATTCGTCGAGCAAAGCAAACGCCACGCCGACATCATCATTCCCGAAGGCGGAAACACAAATGTCGGAATCGAATTTTTGTGCAGTCTGATCCGCGAGAAACTTTTGCAGGAGCAGAAAGGAGTAATTTAATCTTGAACAACGAGGAAAATTTAATCGAGAAAGCGAAAGAAGCGCGTGAGCGAGCCGTCGCGCAGTTTTCGGGCTTTAAGGTCGGCGCGGCTTTACAGGCAGAAAATGGGGAAATTTTCACAGGCTGCAATATCGAAAACGCGAGCTACGGGCTGACGATGTGCGCCGAGCGCGTGGCGATTTTCAAAGCGGTTTCCGAAGGCGAAAGAGAGTTTTCGCATTTGGCTGTTTCCGCCGACACGGAGATTTTAACGCCGCCGTGCGGACCTTGCCGCCAAATTATCTGGGAATTCTGCGGCGATATTCCGGTTACGCTTTCAAATTTACAGGGAGAAAGCGAAACTTTTCAAATGAGCGAGCTTTTGCCGCGGGCTTTTGATGCCAAATTTTTGGAATAAATTGAGAGTCAGAACCGCCTGCGGTAGCGGGCGGTTTATGTTTATAAAGCGGTTTATGTTTATAAATTTGAAAGATTAGTCCAAAGATTCAAGTAAGCAAACAAAAACCATTCGCTACCGCAAATGGTCCTGACTCTATCTAAAATTCTCAATCAAAACCAAATCATTCGTCGAATTACCGCGTGAAGCCGCCAGGCGGCGACCGTCGGGCGACCATTCAAACCAGAAAACTCTGTCGGATTTCCAATTTGTGATTTGCTTCGGTTTTCCTTCTTCTAAAGGCATACTCCAAATATTCGAAATGCCTTCCGTTGTTTGAGTGTAATTAAGAGCGCGGCTGTCGGGCGACCAGCGCAAGGCTCCGTAGCCGGCGGGCGCGTCGAAAACTTTCGCGGGTTCGCCGCCTTCAAAGGAAATTATCTCAATCTTCAAGGGCGCGTCGAGTTCCGGCGCGCGGGTGTAATACGCAATCCATTTTCCGTCGGGCGAAATGGCGTGTCCCCAGGTGAGCTTTCTGGTAATCTGCGCGGGAGTTCCGCCTTCAATCGGCGCTTTCCAGAGCATCGGGTCGCCGGATTGCTGGGTTGTGTAAACAATCCAGCGCGAATCGGGCGAGATCCTCGGAAAAGAGCGTCCGATGTTGCTGAATAGCTCGACCGGATTGCCGCCGTCCAGATTCATTTTCCAAATTCCCCAGCCGACGCCCCGATTCGATTCATAAATAATATGGCGACCGTCCGGCGTAACCGATGGATAAAGATCGGCGGCTGAATCGAAAGTGAGCTGTTTTCTATTGCTGCCGTCCGCATTCATAATCCAGAGATCGAAGCTTTCGCCTTCCAAACTCGGATAGACAAGTCTTCCATCCGGCGTCCAACTCAACCCGTCGCTGCCTGCCAGATTGCCCGGCGTAACTTGTTGAGCGCGGTTTGCATCGGCTTCGGGAGCGACCCAGATGTTTGAGGTTACGTTTCGCACTTCCGAAATCAAGGTGCGTGATTCTTCAGCAAGGCTGACCGTCGCGTAATCGTTCAGATCGTTTGTAACTCTTCGCGCTTCGCCGCCCGGATAAGAAATGCGCCAGATTTGCATCGGAGTTCCCGGCGCGGAAGCGCGGTCGCGGGCTACGGTAACCAATCCTCTTCCGTCGGGCAGCCACTGCATTTTGCCGAAAGAGCGCCATCTTTCCGAAGAAATTTTTCTTTCGGTTTTATCTTCCAAACGCACTTCGTCAACATGGATAAAATACCCGTTTTCATCCTGACCGGAAACGGTAAAAGCAATGACCTTTCCGTCCGGCGACCACGCCGGATTAGTTAATTTTAGAGGAGGCTTTCTGACGGCAACTCTTTCTTCGCCGGTTCCGTCGGCGTTTGCCGTGAAGATAACCGATTCCATTTCTTTCAGGTAATTTCGCATAAACGCGAATTTCTTGCCGTCGGGAGAGAATGTCACGGGGCTGTCAATATCGTGAACCAACTTTCTGGAATCGCCGCCAAGAACGGACATTTGATAGAGCGAGCCGACGTTGCTGTTTTTCTCCAGCTTCACGTAATAAATATTATTTCCGTCCGGCGAGAAAGTCGTTCCCGCAAAATACCCGTCGGTCGGCGGCACGAGTTCGCGGAATGAAGTCGTCGCCGCTTGTCGGAGCAGAAGGCTTTGTCTGCCGCCGTCTTGAAAGACATACGCGACGTATTTGCCGTCGGGCGAAATAACCGGATTAAAGGATTTGCCGTTGCTGGTCAGCCGCGTGATCTTCATCGGCAGCGATGGCTCGGAAGCGACCGCCGGATTGTTGTTTGTAAATTTATAAGCCGCGAAACCGAAACCGCCGACAGCGAAAATCAAGAGCGCAAGAGCTAAGAAAACGCCTTTTTTATTTTGCTTGATTTGATTGACGATGTATTCGGCGCTGGAGATGTTTTTTTCCTCAGTCGGGATTTTAATCCTATGATCGGTTTGCAATCCGGTCGCCAAGGTTAGCTGCGGAAATTGGCTGAACAAATCTCTCCCGCTGTCGGTGGTTCGTCTCTGGCTCGGCTCGAACGAGCGGTCGAGTTCCGCCTCGACATCAATTCGCTGTTTGAGCCGTTTCAGCTTGCTCATCAATTCGCGGGCGGACTGCGTGCGTTCTTCGCGGTCTTTCGTTAAAACCTCGCTGATAATCCATTCGAGCGCGTCCGGTATTTCCGGCACGTAAGCGGACAAAGGGGGCGGTTCTTTTTCGAGAATCGCTACAACAACGTGGCTCGATGTTTTCCCTTCAAACGGCAGATGCCCGGTGAGCATTTCGTAAAGCAGCACGCCCAAACTCCAAATATCGGTTCGCGCGTCAACTTCCTTTCCGCTCGCCTGTTCCGGCGACATATAATTGACCGTGCCCATAACGGTTCCGGGATTTGTCTTGACGAACATTTGCGTCGCCGCTTCCGAATCCACCGAAGGCGCGTGTTCGGTCGGTTTTGCCAGACCGAAATCCAGAACTTTTATATAGCCGTCGCGCCGGATCATAATGTTCTCCGGTTTTATGTCGCGGTGAACGATCCCGGCGGCGTGCGCGGCAACCAAAGCGGAGGAAATCTGAATGGCAATATCGAGAATGTCGCCGAGTTTGAGCTTCGAGCTGTTCATATACGAGCGCAGAGTTATGCCGTCAATAAACTCGGTTACAAAATAACGCGCCGAACTTTCTTCCTCGCCAAGCCGCCCGATTTCGTGAACCGTGAGAATATGCGGATGATTGAGCGCCGAAGCCGAACGCGCTTCCTGTATAAAACGGCTCAGGCGTTCGGAATCGAGGTTGAATTCATTTGAAAGAAATTTAATAGCAACGGGGCGGTGAAGCTCGGTATCTAGAGCGCGATAAACCTCGCCCATTCCGCCCACGCCTAGCAGATTTTGAATCTCGTATTTATCTATCTTTGCCCCTGATTCAAAGGTCATAATATTCCGGTGCGCATCCCTTGAGAATAGTTGTCTGCCGCGCAGATGAAGTTGTTTACGTTATAAGAAAATTTAAGTTATTTATTTATGTTTCGTCTTGCAAAAAAGTTACGAACTTAATTTCTTCAATCCGCTGCGGTTACTTAATATAAAACACCGTGCGGCGATAATTTGTGACAATAAATTGTTCGACTGGAGCGCAGGCGGCTCGCCTGCACGAGCGTGTAAACGCTCGAAAGACGTTTAGCTGGTTTCAATCTTGAATTTGGCTAAAGCCTTTTAGATTGCTCACGCAATCTGGCAGGCGAGCCGCCTGCGCTCCCGGCAGAAAGATACTTCTTTTTATTGCCAGATTTAATATTCAAAGAATGATATTTTCAGAATATTTGAAAAGCGGATAAAATGAACTGAAGAGATTTCCGAAAATTGCTTTTTCCAGAAAAAATATCGAAAATTCAGCTATGAAAAGATTGAGAATTCTGTTTTCTGTTTTTAGTTTATTTCTTTTATTAATTCCCCAAACTGCTTTTGCTCAAAGAAAAACTTCAAATTCAAAAAGCGCGGCTTCTAATGCCGCCTGCGATTTAATGATTGTTGGCGGAACCGTCGTGACGATGGACGGCGAGCGCAGAGTGATTGAAAACGGCGCGGTTGCCGTCAGCGGCGAGAGGATTTTAGCCGTCGGGACACGCGCGGCGACCACCGGCGCGATGAAATGCCGGCAGACTATTGATGCGGCGGGAAAAGTAGTTATTCCGGGCTTGATCAACACGCACACTCATATTCCGATGGTGCTTTTTCGCGGCATCGCCGACGATTTGGATTTGCAGGAATGGCTGACGAAATATATTTTTCCGGCGGAAGCGAAAAACGTAACGGAAGATTTTGTGCGCGTCGGCACTCGTCTCGGTTTGGCGGAAATGATTCGCGGTGGAACGACGACCTATTGCGATATGTATTATTTCGAGGACGCGATTGCGGACGAAACATTCAAAGCCGGTGTGCGCGGCGTTCTCGGTGAAACGATCATTCAATTTCCCGTTCCCGACAACAAAACGCCCGAAGACGCGATGCGCTACAGCGAAAAATACATTAAAAAATGGCAGAATAATCCTCTGATTGTTCCCGCGCTCGCGCCGCACGCGCCTTATACGCTTACGACCGATCACCTGAGAGCGATAAAAAATCTTTCGGACAGGCTGAATGCAACCGTTGTTATTCACGTTGCCGAAACGCAGACGGAAGTCAAAGAAATTTCCGAAAAATACGGCGCTCGCCCGGTTGAATACCTCGAGAAAATCGGTTTTCTGAATAATCGCACAATCGCGGCGCACGTCGTTTTCGCCAATGAAAATGAAATCAGGATTCTGAAAAACAGAGGCGTCGGCGTGGCACATAATCCACAGTCGAATATGAAGCTCGCTTCGGGCGTTTCGCCCGTGCCGCAAATGTTAAAAGCTGATTTAGCGGTTGGGCTTGGAACGGACGGCGCGGCGTCGAACAACGATTTGAATATGTGGGAGGAAATGGACACGGCTGCGAAGCTGCATAAACTTTTCACGAATGATCCGAAAGTTTTATCCGCCGAACAAGCCTTTGAAATGGCTACGATTCGCGGTGCGAGAGCTTTGAAACTGGAAAATCTCATCGGCTCAATAGAAATCGGAAAACGCGCGGACATCGTGATTGTTGATTTTGACGGTCTTCATCAGACGCCTTTTTACAACGTCTATTCGCACTTGGTTTACGCGACGAAAGCGAGCGACGTGCGCCACGTAATCATCAACGGAAAAATCGTAATGCGCGACCGCCGTTTGCTCACGCTGAACGAAAGTGTTATAAAAAAGGACGCAAACCTTTATCGAGAGAAAATCATCAAGAGTTTATCTGTTAATTGAGCATATTTGCTCAAGAATGCTTGAAAAAGCATAATTAAAAGGATTGTTTATGCAAGTGAAAAGCGAGCCTTCCCGGTTGTTCGCTTTGACCTTTGCGGAAAAATTAAAGTCAACGTTTGTTAAAGGCAAAAGGCAAAAGTAAAAAGGCAAAATCAGTTTTTCGCTTTTACCTTTTTACTTTTACCTTTTGCCCTTCAAGCTGTCGTTAATAAAAGATTTACAAGGAGACTTCAAATATGCCGCTAAACGTCAGAAGGTTTTTCGCTTCTTTCTTATTGGTTTTATTCGCATTCATTTTTACTTATTCACAAACCGCCCCGCCGACAAACGCGCCGAGCGCCGCCGACGTGATGCGCGAGCGCGTGGCAAAAGCCAAGGCGCATATCGCCGTCAGGAACTATAACGCCGCAATTTACGAACTGGAAAATCTCCGGCGCGAAACCAGCGAGCCGACGGTTCATTCCGTCATTAACGTTCTGCTGATGCACAGCTATCTGGAGCAGACCGATTACAAACGCGCGCAGGAATTTTTGAATCAATTTTACAAAGACCTGAAAGCCAATAAGCCGAATGCGATGGCGAATTATTACGCTGTTGCCGGGCAAATCGTCAAAGGAGCGCGAAATCAGATTGAACGCTATCGCGGTTTGGGCTTGAGCGTTGCCGACCGCAATCTGCCGCTCGAAGCTCTCGTGGATATTGAAAAAATGCGCGAAACGCTGGAAGTTTTAGTCGGGCAGACAAAAGAGCTCGGCGCGGATAAAAAGCACACGATTAACGCTCTGCCGCTTTTGGAAGAAGCGACAAACGCCCGCGTTTCGCTGGCAAAGGACGATTACGACGGGAATCGCTGGAAGCAGGAAACCGCCGACGCTCGTGAAATGCTCGTCAATACAAGAAGCACCATCATCAATGCGGTCGAACCGGCAACGCCAATCGTTAATCAAAATACAGTTGCCGCAAATAATCCGCCTGCAAACCCGACTCCGAGCGAAATCGTTCCGACGTTTCAGCCGGTAAAAACCGATACCGCGCCGCCAAAAGTTGAAACGCCGAAAGTAGAAACGGCAAAGACGGAAACACCGAAAGAAGAAGTAAAAAAAGAAGAACCGAAAAAAGCGGAAGAAACTCCGAAGCATCCGGAAACCGCAGCGGAAAATGCCAATGAGCAGCCCAAACCGCGCGAGCGTTTGGTAGTTGGCGGTAATCAGCAAAAACCTGCCGAACCGTCGGAAAACAAAACCGCAAACGCTCAAACGGAAACTGCGCAAACAGAAGCTCCGAAAGACAATTCGCCTTTAACAATTGGCTCTTTGCTCGAATATGCAACGCGGCGCGTTAATCCGGTTTATCCGTCTATTGCAAGAAGCACCCGTTTGACGGGCGTGGTAAAAGTCGAAGTTGTTGTTGACGAAGAAGGTAGGGTCGCCTCGGTTGAAAACTCAAGCGGACCGTCAATGCTCAAACAAGCGGCAGTTGACGCCTTAAAAAAATGGCAGTTCAAACCCTTTATGCGTGACGGTCAGCCCGTTAAAGCCAGTGGATTTGTGAGTTTTAATTTCAATTTGTAAAATAGAATAGAAGACAGATGATTTTAGGGCAGCGGCTTGATGAGAAAGCAACTGCCCGTTTTTTTTGCCGCATCTGAAAATTGTATAAATTTCCAATGTGCCGATAATAAAATTATGCTTTCCAGATTTTTGATTTTCGCTTTCGTTTTCACAATGGCTGTTTCAAGTTTCGCTCAAAACAATTTGATTGAACCGGGCGTTCCGCAAACGCTCGCCAAATGGCGGGCGGCAAATTATTCGGACGTGCGCTATAAATTGAATCTGACGCTCGAAAAAATGTCGCCTGTTTTGAAAGGAACGATTGAAGTTTCGCTAAAAAACAACGCCGACCAAATCATTCTCGATTGGCGCAAGATTCGCGGCAAGGAAAATTTGTCAAAAGTGTCGAATGTTTCGATAAATGGAACAGCGTTGACACTTCAGAATCAAATAACTAAGGAAAAACCTTTTCTTTACTATGATGATTACTATGAAGAAATCAATGAGCATCTCGTTTTCAAAGAAGGTGTTATAAAAGGCGAAAACGTCATCAAGCTCGATTTCACCTCACCGATTGCGACGAGCGGCGCGGCTGTGACGCGCTACGTTGACAAGGAAGACGGCGCGGAATACATCTATTCGCTGTTCGTCCCATCGGACGCAAGCACAGCGTTTCCCGTGTTTGACCAGCCGGATTTGAAAGTGAGATTTCAATTGAGCGTTGTTGCGCCAGGTAATTGGAAAGTTGTTTCAAATACGGATGCGGATGTTCAATTTGATGTTATGGATGGAAGTGGGTTAAGAGGCAAACCACAAAATCTTTCCGAGCCGATTTTTAATTCAATTAGCTTTAAGGAAACCAAACCAATCAGCACATACGTTTTCGCTTTTGCGGCGGGCGAGTTTGAAACATTTAGAAAAATTGACGAGAAGGTTAGCATTAGCGCAGACAAAATAAGAGATAGCGAGGTAAGAGAACTTCCATTTAGTAATGCCAGGAGAGAATATTCATATATTTACGTCCGCAAATCGCAAGCTGAAAAATTCAAACAACACGCTGACGAGGTTTTTCGCCTCAACCGCGAAGCCGTGAAATATCTGGAAAGCTATTTCGATTACAAATTCCCGTTTCCGAAATACGACCTGGTTTTGATTCCCGAATTTCCGTTCGGTGGGATGGAACACGCGGGCGCGACTTTTCTGCGGGAAGACCGAGTTATTTTCCCGACCGAGCCGACCAAGAACGATTACATTACG
>DATHTS010000101.1:0-2333 GCA_035462935.1 Pyrinomonadaceae bacterium | reverse complement strand
GACCAGAATTTGAATATCTTCCTGTGAAGCGTGACCAGAAACGTGAACGAGACGGCGTTTTTCCTCGATGATGTTGCCGCCGCGCTTATAGATATGCCCGATTAGCTGCGAGATATTTTTTTCATTTCCGGGAATAATTCGCGCGGAAAGCACGACCGTATCGCCTTTTTCAATTTGCAAACCTTTGTAGCTGTCAGTCGCCATCTGCCAAAGCGCGGCGCGTGATTCCCCCTGCGATCCGGTGGCGATATAAACGACTTCATCGCCGTAAAGCTGGCGCGATTCGCCGATCGAAACCAGCGTGTCGTGCGGAATGTCCAGTATTCCGAAGCCCTGCGCGATCTCGACGTTTTTCTGCATCGAACGCCCGATGACACAAACTTTTCGGTTAAAGGCGCGGGCGATGTCGAAAACGATTTGCAGGCGATGCAGAGATGATGAAAAAGTCGCCACGATAATTCTGCCTTCGGCTTGGGCGAAAAGTTCTTCAAAAGCCGGAATAACGGCTTTTTCGGAAGGCGTTCTGCCCGGAACAACCGAGTTGGTGGAATCCGCCAAAAGCGCCAGAATTCCCTGATCGCCGTATTTTCTCAGCGTTTCCAAATCGTACGGCTCGCCGATAACGGGCGTTTCGTCAATTTTATAATCGCCCGTGTGGATTATTGTTCCCATCGGCGTTTGGATGGCGAGCGAGAAACATTCGACAAGTGAATGAGAAGCGTGGATGAATTCGATTTTGAAATCGCCGATTTCGACTATATCGTTTGCTTTGACGGAATGAAGTAAAATTTTATCGAGCAGATCGTGTTCTTCGAGCCGCTTTTCCGCCAGCGCCAGCGTGAAACGCGATGAATAAACCGGAATGTTGAATTTTTTCAAAAAATAAGGCAGCGCGCCGATGTGATCTTCGTGCCCGTGAGTAAGAATAACGGCGGTCAGCTCGTCTTTGTATTCGTCGAGGAAATCGAAATTCGGTATCGAAATGTCCACGCCGTAAGGCGTTTCGTTCGGAAAGCCCATTCCGACGTCAACGATAATCATCTCGCCGCCGGAACGAATGCCCATACAATTCATCCCGAATTCCCCGATGCCGCCTAGTGGTATAACTTCAACTTTTTTCACAATAACCCTTTTCTCGCTTGAATTTTACGTATAAATCAACTGTTTAGTTTAACATAGAAAAGCATTATTTCAATCTTGACAAAAAAATACGGATTTTGATATTTTGAAACCGACAACTAAATAGGGGAGTAGATAGCCCGCTCCGGGAAGTTGAAGTCGTCATTACAATCGGTTTTTTGTCGGAACCGATTCGGCTCAACGAGAAATATCGAGACCTTTTGCGACAAATTTTTGTAAAAACAAGTCGCAGAAGGTTTTTTCTTTTGCGCGAAAAAAAATTCGATTAAGGAGCTAAACATATTGACAAATTAAGTTGCGGTGAGCGAGAGATAAAAATTCTAAACTCAGCATTCTAAACTCTAAACTATTCTCGGATAAAGAAATTTTTGCAATTTAGTTTAGAGTTCAAAGTTTAGAATTTAGAGTTAGGCAACACCTCTACTTAACTTGTTAATACAACAAAAAAATATATGTATCTATTCCCTTTTGCAGAATACTGGTGGTTTTATTTAGGTTTTACGACGTTTGTTTTATTACTTCTTTCGCTCGATTTAGGCGTTTTTCACCGCAAAGCGCACGCCGTTTCTTTCAAGGAGGCGACCGTCTGGAGCGTCGTCTGGATTTCGCTTGCATTGCTGTTTAATTTCTTTCTTTATCAATACGCTCTCTGGAAATTCCCGCAGGACGCGCGTTTGATGAGCATTCCGAATTTCAACGCGGAAGCCGCAGCGTGGACGGTTTCGCTGGAATTTTTGACCGGCTATATCGTAGAAAAATCGCTTTCGGTTGATAACATTTTCATCTTCGTAATGGTTTTCGGCTATTTTGCGATTCCGTCGAAATACCAGCACCGCGTTTTGTTTTACGGCATTTTAGGGGCGCTCGTTTTCCGGGCGATTTTTATTGCGATGGGTTCGGCGCTGATGCAGTATCACTGGGTTATTTATCTTTTCGGCGGATTTTTGATTTTAACCGGAATAAAAATGATGTTCGCGCCGGAAAAGGAACTCGACCCGGAAAAGAATTTTTTGATTCGGCTATTCAAACGATTTGTTCCCGTCACGCACCAACTGCACGGGCAAAAATTCTTCGTGCGGCAGAACAAAATTCTTTACGCCACGCCGCTTTTTATCGCGCTTTTATTTTTGGAATTAACCGATATTATTTTCGCGGTTGATTCCGTTCCCGCAATTTTCGCTTTAACCAAAGAG
>DATHTS010000100.1:0-3995 GCA_035462935.1 Pyrinomonadaceae bacterium | reverse complement strand
CGAAATACAAGCCGCCCCCGAACGACAATTGCAGTTTCGACGAGACAGCCGAAGTTACCTCTTCCTTGATACCAAACTGCGAATCGCGCAAATCGCGGGTGCGCTGCAAAATCGTGGAAAACGGCAGGTAAAACGTTCCATCGTTATGCGCGCCCGTCACCCAGGCAGTCGTTTGCGCCAGAGTTTTCTCGCCGAGAGTCGAACTCAAAGTCGCGCCGAAGATCAGACGCCGCGAAGTCCGGCGCATTCGGAAACGGTCGGTGCGGCGGTCTATGTTTTGAGCCTGCTCTTCCGTCTGCTCGAAAGTCTCAAAAAAGTTCAGGGCGGAAAACGAGAGCTTGTGGCGCGGCGAAATGTCGAAAATAAATTTATTGGTAAAATCCCAGGTTCTCGGATAGCCGATAATTCCCTGCTCGGCGATTCCCGCCACGTCCAGCGCGACATCAATATAACTGCGCCGTCCGGAAAAAAGCCAGCTTCCGCGCTCGCCGAGCGGAATGTCAACGCTTCCGCCAGCCGTTCCCGAATCGGCGAAAATCACGCCTTGAACTCTTTCGCGGTTGGCTTCGCGCAATTTTATATCCAAAGCGGAAGACATTTTATCGCCGTAGCGAACGCCGAAACCGCCCGCCGAGAATTCGGCTCGGTCAAAGATATCCGGCGCGAGAATGGCGGCTCGCCCGCCCCTATTGCCGTCGTATTTATCAGTAAAATACGTGAAATCCAAAACCGGCACATTGTCAATAAAAGTGAGATTTTCCTCAGCCGTCCCGCCGCGCACGATCAAATCGGCAAACTCGCCCGAAGCCGCGCTGACCGCCGGAAGAGAATTTATCACGCGCAGCGGATCGCCGCCGCTGCCGGGCGTCTGACGAATTTCTTCCCGGTTGAGCGTTGTGTTGCTGACCGCTTGCTCGGAATTTTCGGCAAAAATCTCGCTTCTTACCTCGACCGTTTCGTTGATGGTTATATCGAGCTGGATATTCAGCAGAGTATTACGCCTGCCCGTCACGCCGATCTGGTTTCTGGTAATCGGCGCGAAACCCTGCGCGGCGATTTGCACGTCGTAAACGCCCGACTCGATTTCGAGCCGGAAATTCCCGTTCTCATCGGTTGTCGTTTCGGCTGCATTCCTGATTGAGATTTTCGCTCCCGCTACGGGCTGCCCGCTTATCCGCTCGGTAACCTGCCCGATAATAAAGCCGGTCGAGTTTTGAGCGGGAAAATTTGAAAAAAGAAAGATTAAGAGCGCAGCAGCGCAGAAAAATAAGCGGGATTTTCGCATATATTTAGTTTTTGTCGAAAGTTTCGAGTCTTTTTTAGTTAGTCGTAAAATAACACAAAAAGCCGCGCGTAAAAATAGTTTTTTTAGCTGCTGGTGAACGCGGATAAAGCGGATTTGATTTTGGATTTATCCGCGTCTTCCGCGAAAATCCGCGGCTTAAATTCCTTTAATTCAACGCCAAAAATCTTAATGCGGTTTATCCTGCCCTCCCCGATTAATTGTCCTCTTCAACAACCGCCCCGCGGCTTACAAGAAATTCCTTGATTTCTTCATCATCTGTCAAATCCAGAGCTGATTTGCCGTCTTTGTCTTTCGCATTCACATCCGCGCCTGCCAGAACCAGAACTTTTACCTTTTCCAAATTGTCTTCAAAAGCCGCCCTTAACAAAGCGGTTTGCCCTTCCTTGTTTTTCGCGTTAACGTCCGCGCCGTAATCAATCAAAATCTGCAAAATCTCGGCGCTGGCGTCTTCCGCCGCAAGAATCAGGGGCGTATTTCCGTCCTCGTCAGTTACATTTATTTTCGCGCCATACCTAATTAAAAGGCGCGCAAGTTCGGCGGGAGTATCGTCGAAAAGCTGCATCAAAGGAGTTTGTTTACTTTTATCTCGCGCATTTACTTTTGCGCCAAAGCTAAGCAGGATTTCAGCGATTTCAACATTGCCATTTTCTATAGCGAGGAAGAGCGGCGTTTTAGCGTTGGAATCCTTTTCTTTTCCATTGACATCTTCACCCTTATAAATAAGGTTTCTAACTTCTTCAGCATCTGCATTTATAACCGCTTTAGATAAAGGGTTGTTATACGAAATGTCAAACATCGCACCGCCGCTGACGATATTAAGCTCTTCTGGAGCAGCAACGGTAACTTCCGCAAGTATGAGCGGCATAAGCAAAAGGTCTTGCCTGTTGTCGCTGCTCTCGATAATTTCAATATGACTGACTTCAGCGTTTCCTTTTTCGCCTGCCGTAACGAGTTTATAAATTCCCGGCGCTAAATCTCTGAACTCGTAAAAGCCTTCCGCATCGGAATTTGCCATCCGGCTTTCGTTTGTTTTCAGATTAAACAGCGTCACGATAACATTCGGCGCAAACGCTCTGTCCGCATCTCTAACCGTCCCGGAAATGCTTGCCAAAACGCTTTTCGTCTTATCTTTTTTTTCAGGCGAATCGGTTTGCGAAACTTCCGTTTTCGGTTCCGCCGCTCTTCTAATCAAAACCGTCTCGCCCTGCGCGTAAGTCAAAGTCGAAAGCGAGAGCGACGCGCCCAAAACGCCCGCCGCAATCCCGGCGCGGCGCGTGATTTGATAAAGCCGGTCGGCGAAAACCGGCGTTTTATCAACCGGATTCTGCACGTAGCGCACGCAAATTCTCCCCTGCGAACGGCGAACGATCTTCAAAGCCTTTCGCCGCGTCATCGCCGAAAGATTATTCACATTCAAATTGCAATGACCGCAAAAACGAACCTCGTCGTTGCCCTTCATCTCATCCCAATCCTGCGAGCAAGGATTTTTCACCTCGATTTGTTCAAGCAAATTATTTTTAGACACAGTTCTCTCCTCCAAACGCTCATAAAAAACACTTCGAGCATTTGCCTCCGTTTAGACAAATTGTTTCCGATTTTATTCCGGCGCTAATTGAGTTTGCGCCTTTCGTCTGACGAGTTATTTACCTTGATGCGGCGAGATTTTTATTTGGTTGCACCGGTGTAGTAAAAGAATTGAAAGATTTTTAATAACAAATTCTAAAATTTGAATCAACTTTCGTTAGCCTTTCTACTATTATGAAAAGACAATTCAACACTATAAATTAACTGTTTTTACTCCCTTATGCTTTTAGTTGATCCTAAATAAAGTAAGGTCCATTGTCTATTTTATTTTTATCGAAATGAAATAGTCATCAACTAACAATTGAAATGTCATTATTATGGCTTTCTTAAAATATTTATTTTTTCGCTTGCTAAACTCTTTAATTTTTCATTATTGTTTACTACTTTTTCAAAATTCTCAATTGCCCTTTCTTTATCACCAATTAGCTCATATGCTTCCCCCAACTTAAAAAACGCTTCTTCAGAACCTTTGTTTATTTCAACATTAAGTTTAAAGATTTTAATAGCGTCCGTGAAACGTTTCTCTCTAACAAATCTATTTCCTAGACCCAAGAAATCTGGTTGAGCCCAAATTGTAGTTGGTCTACTTAAGTGCTTTTTATACTCTTCGATGGCGTCATCAAGACCATCTAGTTGCATTCTCTGTAAAAAGCGATTCTCATAGGTTTCAAATTTCGACGGATTTTCTAATATTAACTTTTTTACTTCACTAATAGGAGTAAAAGTAATAATTTTTCCATCTAACTGAAGCCGACCTTCTCGAAGTCCTTGTTTAAGAGATGGGTTTTGTCTCAAATCTTCTACTGTAGTTTTTACTCCTGTAACTTTGGTTGCATAATCTGCCTCAAACTCTTCTTCATTACCGTAAATCAGTAAATTAGCGTTTGGGCTAGTACAATGTCCATCAAACCTTCCACCGCCTTGAGAGCAAGCTGGTTGTTGTCTATCACTACAGGTAACAGTTCCTTCATCGTTAGTACATTTATTTTGTCCGAATCCTTGTGAAATCAACAAAAACAAAACAATCACTACTATAAAAACAAAGTTCAATTCAATTTTGGCAAGTAATTTCATAGTATCCCTCATTATTCAACCGCAAATTATA
>DATHTS010000099.1:0-6622 GCA_035462935.1 Pyrinomonadaceae bacterium | reverse complement strand
GCCTCAATAAAAAGTTATGACTGAATTTTATCCAAAGTGAGTTGTTGGACTGCCAAACAATTCTTCGGCGATGTCCAAGTTTTGGCACTTAACACTCTGTCCTTATCAAAATTCGTTTTCGGGTCGTAAATAATACCGTTCTCATATAGCCCGCCTAAATCCGCAAATACTGAAGCGGGGAAATCATGTCGGAATTGATCGCATAATGATTCCCAATACGACACTGCAATTCTATCTACAATTAACGCCTCGCGTTTTAACTGCTGAGACAAGTTTGTTTCTTGATAGAAATCGTACTGATTTTTAACAGATATCAGGTCTCCCATTTCTTGTTGTGAATATTTGGTATTGATGGAAACTATCAGCTTGCTATACTAAATACAAAGCCTGCTTAAATGCCTATTGGTTTTCGCTTCAATTTGGAGTATAAGTTAATGAAAGCCTTCCATTCTAAGAATTCGATTTTTATTGTAGGTTTACAGATTATGAAAAATATCAATCCCCGTATTAGTAATCTATCGAAAGCCGCAACCCTTTTGACTAATCCAACGCTTGAAGGCATTTCATTATTAAAAGGAAAACAAGGCAACTCCAAGATTAATGGATTAGGGCAAAAATATGCGGAAAGGGGTAACGGTTTTAGTTTTTACAGCCCACGGTGTCTTGCGCTTTTAGCTGTATTCTTATTCGGCAGTCTTTGCGTAAACGCGCAAACAACCAGGTCAACTCAACCGACTACTTCAAATCCGTCGCCCGGCGCTGCGCAGGCTGAGAATGCCCGCGAGGTTGAAGGCGCTTTTAAAGATATGAGTTCGCTGGGAATACCCCGAACTGAAGAATCTTCAAAAAGGCGTCAGATTACCGAGCTGACCCGAAACACTTATCGCAAGCCTACCAAGGCGGAAATGAAGGCTCTGGAACCTTCCGCCGATTATTTCAATAAATACGCAGGTTTCCTTCGCCAATCGGATACAGGTCTCATCAAACTGAATTCCGATTCGAGCTGCGCCGGAAATGCGGATGTTGTTACTGCTAAAGAAAATTGTTTACAGTATTCGATGCCCGGCGCCGGAACGGCTTATTCGTTTCGCGCGGAAAGCCACCGGATACCGCGCTTGGCGGATCTGACGCTTTCAAAGAACGTGCTGAAATCCGACGGCGTTTTTCAGCACGGGATAATGGTTAAACTCGGCGACATTCCGATTGAAGATGTTACCTTGCAGACCCAAGGATTGAAATATCTGATTGACTTTCAGCCTCTTACGGATGCGGAAAGCCTGGCAAAATTCGACAGCCTGCTGCTTAAAGGGATTAACGTGGATGGTTTTGTTTACGGCGTGGGTTTTTACATTAGAAATCACACGACATACGCTTTGCGCTCAGTCGCCTACAAGGGTAAAGCTATGCGCTCGGTTAATGGAATTGCCTACAACGAGTTGGATTTTGACCGGCGAAGAGACATCCTGGTTGTTTTTCGGATCGTCGGAATAGAAAAAAACGGCAACCTGACAATCGTTTGGAAAATATTATCAAACAAAGACGCGCCGACCTTAAAAACTGAACAAAATCAGGATAGCAAATAGTAGAATTGGGTGGAGAAATCGAATTTAAAATGTAACCGAAGGGTTGTAGGTTCGAGTCCTACCTTTTGGCGTCTTTCAGAACAACATCAAGATAAGATCTATTTGTCTAACAACCGTCTTTCCCGGCATTGATTTCGGATTACGGGATGTTTATAAGTCTGTCTTTGCCGTTCTAAGTTGAGGCGATAAGGAGATTTGAGGATATTACTAAAGATTTGGGCTTACCCGCGTCTGCACGACTGTAAAAATTTTTTTGAGAGTTTTTTTTTAATAATGAAAAAAAATCTTTATGATTTACATTACTTGTGCTATAAATGCAATTAAATCAAGTTAAAACTACTGCTTTTTGTAAGAGCTAACTTTTAGCTTTGAATTTCCGAAATCAGATAGAATAAATGCGAAGAAACCATTACAAAAAATGATTTGTTTTCAATACGAATAATTTTTTCGCGGCGCCGAATCGAGTGTTGAAACTTTAGGATGAAGCACGAAGATTACCAAAAAACTATCGAGATCAGCCAACCGGCGGTCAAGCTTACACCTGAAAAAAAAGCGGACTTTTTAGAAAATGAAAGTGGTGAAGATGTAGAGCCGCGCCCATTGGCTGAACAGCTTTCGGACGAGAAGAGCAGCGCGACCGAAGAAACTCCGGCGTCAAATCAAGCTTCCGAAGCGGCTGAAAAAGACATCCGCCGCGAGCCGACGGAAATAAATCCGGCAACTCGCGATACCGGGCAATTCGATAATTACAAAATCATCCAAAAAATCGGCGAGGGCGGAATGGGCGATGTTTATCTGGCTCAGGATATAAATCTTAACCGTAAGGTCGCGCTGAAAATTCTGCCCGAAAAATTCACAAAAGAACCGCAGTATCTGAAGCGCTTCAAGCAGGAAGCCCGCGCCGCGTCCGCGCTTAATCACCCGTATATTCTGACAATTTTCGAATTCGGGCAAAACAAAGAAGGGATGCATTTTATTGCTTCCGAGTATGTCGAAGGTCAGACATTAAATAAATACTGCGCCAACGAGGGTCCGGATTTGTCTCACAAATTAGATATTCTCATCAGAATCGCTTCGGCGCTTTCCGCCGCTCACGAAGCCGGGATTATTCACCGCGACATCAAGCCGGAAAACATCATCGTCAGACCGGACGGTTACGTCAAGGTTCTGGATTTTGGGCTGGCTAAACTTATCGAGAACTATAAAACTCCTTTAGCCGGCTCGGAATCGGCAACGCTTTCGCTGGTTAATACAAATCCCGGCATGATTATGGGAACTGCCAGCTTTATGTCGCCCGAACAGGCAAAGGGCAGAGAAGTTGACGCACGCTCGGATATTTTCAGTTTCGGCGTTGTCGTTTACGAGACAATTTCGGGACATCTGCCGTTTACCGGAAATTCCGCGATGGAAATTATCGCGGCGATTCTGCACAAAGAGCCGAAACCGATCAACGATGACGAAGTTCCGCCCGAAATAAATAGAATTATTGATAAAGCCCTTAAGAAAGACCGCGACGAACGCTACCAGACGATGAAGGATTTGCTGCTCGATTTAAAGGAAGTCCGGCGTGAACTGGATTTCCGGCACAAATGGGAACAGCGATTTGAATCCGACGCGGCAAGTTCGAAGCAACAGACAAATGATACGGTGCAGGCGGCAAAAACCGAGATTCTAAAGCCAGCCGAAGAAACGATCAGGATGCGTTCCGCCGATTGGCTTTCTTATTCACGAATTTTTCTTTTAATCGCGCTTGCCGCCGCTGCCGCAGTTTCAATCTGGTGGCTGGCGACCGGACGGACGAAACAAACGGCGGTAACCGAGCCGTTAACGGCTGGCTCGCTCAAATCTTACGAAATAGCAAATTGGGCAAACGCCGCCGGCGAGCTGTCGAGCAGCGCTTCGTTTTCCGGCGACGGAAAATTCGTCGCTTACGGCTCGACCGAAACCGGAACGACCGGCATCTGGGTCAGGCAAACCGGCAAGGGCGATGCGATTCAGGTTACCAAGGATGATTTTTACAATCGTTATCCGGTCTGGTCTCCGAACAGCGATGAAATCGTCTATTATTCGAAACGCGGAAACTCCCACGCGCTCTGGCGCGTGTCGCTGATGGGCGGAGAAAAGAAATTAGTTGCCGAAAACATTGACAGCGAATCCAAACCGCGGCGCTGGTCGGAAAGCGGAAAAATTTATTTTCAGGGAAGTTATAATCTTTTCGCCGCCGATGCCGAATCGGGCGAAGTCGCTCAAATCACAAACTTTCCCGCGACGGGAATGCCTGTCAAAACCATCAAAATTTCTCCCGACGAATCGAAGATCGCCTTTCTTTTGAATGAAAATGACGCGTGGAAGATTAAAGTAATGCCGACCGGCGGCGGTGAACCGTCGGAAATAATCAATTCTAAAAAACCGATTGATAATCTCGTCTGGCAGCCGGACGGCAAAGGCGTTTTTTACAGCCAAAAAGAAGATGAGTTTTATCAAATTTTCTCTCTCGCATTGTCGGGCAGCGATCCGGTGCGGCTTTCGTCCGGCGACAATGACAGTTTCGTGCAGGACGTTTCGCAGGACGGCTCGCGCATTTTATACAGCACCGTAACGGAAGCGGCGGATCTCTGGAAAATAGATACGGCGAATGCGAAAGAAACGCTGACGGCGTCGCAAATCGAAGCCGAATTGTGGGCGGATGTTTCGCCCGACAACAATTCGATAGCTTACCAGTCAATCAAGTATCTGCGGCAGGGCAGCAATCTGCTCAACGGTTCGATAATCATTCAGCCGATTTTAAAAGAATCTCGCCCGTTGCGCGTTGCCGAAGACGGTTTTTTGCCCCAATGGTCGCCGGACGGAAAGACGCTGGCTTTTTTGAAACGTTCGAATCTTAAAGTGGAAATCTGGAAATCGGCAAATACGGGCGAGCAGTTAAAACGCCTCTCCGAAAACATAGTTGACGCGCCGGAATATGCGATTTCACCGTATCTTAAATCACAGGTAAAACATTTTAGCTGGTCGCCGGACAGCTCCGCCATCGCTTTTCCGTCACGAAGCGATAATGTTTCAAATATCTGGACGATTTCCGCCGACGGCTCAAATCTGCGAAAGCTCACCGCCAACGAGGACGCCGATCTACAGCTTTACTGTCCGCTCTGGGCATCGGACGCCAAACGCCTCGCTTACACCGCACGAAGTGTTAAACGCGACGCCGACGGAAAAACAAAATATTCGCTCCGGCTTTATGACGCGGCGGCAAATGCCGGGCAGAATCTGCTCGAAACCGATGAAACGGTAAAACTTTTAGGCTGGAATAAAAAAGAAGACGAGCTGATCTTCGCCATCAGAAAAAACGATCCGAACTTTACGCTGACGCCGCCGGAAACGATTATTCAGGCAGTTTCCATTAAAACCGGCGCGCTGCGCAGTCTGACAACTTTGAAAGAAGCATATTTTAATAATATTTATCTATCGCCCGACCGCGCCGCAATAGCTTTTACGTCGCGTTCCGGCGGTCAGGACGACGTTTGGATTTCCCCGCTCGAAGGCGCGCCGCGCAAGCTGACCGGAAATAACGACCCGCGTCTTTATTATTCGAGTCTCGCCTGGTCGCCCGACGGCAAAGCAATCTATTTCGGCAAGCAGACCAGATTTACACTGCTTTCTATGTTAATTAACCAAAAAACTACGGAGAAAAAAAATGCAGATTAAAATTAAAAAATTACTGGTCGTATTAATAGTGCTTGTTCTGCTCGGCATCGGCTGCGTGAAAGAAACGCCGCAAAACCGCGAAGTGAGCAAGAACAATCAAAATGCTTCCAATCAAAACACTCCTAATCAAAACTCTTCCAATAATAATGCAACGCCGCCGCCTTTATGCACAGGCAATATTGACGAGAAGGTGTTGAAGGATGAAATCAACAAATTGCCCGCTCTGCTGAAGAATCAGTTTAAGGAAGTTAATCCCAAAACGGGAACAATTTCCCTAAGTTATAAGGAACGAGCATTGACTTTTAATGGATATATTACCGGAGTGGCAAGTAATCTGAGTCAATTAATTAATACATACGATAGATTCCGAGGCGAAAATTGCGTGAGAATAGCTTATTTTGAGGGTGCGGTGGCGGGCGAAAACTTCGAATGGCGTCCTGAAAAGCTGCCGAATCCACCGGGAGATTGTAAAAAAAGTGTTGAAGATATTATTAACAACAGCAGCGTGAAGGATCAGATTAACAAAAATCTTTTTTATGAATTTAATGAACAAACTAAAGTTTTAATTTTCAGCGGAACCCTCGACGACAAACCGGGCAACGGGCGTTTTACTTCGTTACTCGCTCAGCTTAATCAGCCGATGATAAACGGCTGTATTTCCAAAATCATATTTGCGCAAGACCCCAAAATTGTGCAAACAGCGATGTCTGAACGCGAATTTAGCTGGCAAATTTGCGAAGGCGGATTAGTCGAATGCAAGGGAGAATGCGTTATCCCGCCTTGCAGTTGATGCAAACACAAACGCTAATACACGGTAATGCCGGAACTGAACAAGAATTAAAACTTTTGCGGAAAATTTATTGCATAGCTTTGTAATTGAACCGCTTTTTATACCGGTGGAAATGTAAATCTATATTTCCGCTCCTAGGATGGGGCTTGAGATTTTTTTTCTTCCTCAAGCGGCTATCAAATATATGTAAGATTAAGACCCGATGTTTTTATAAAATAAAAAGCGAACCTTGCAAGATTCGCTTTTTATTTACTCTTATTTAATTTAGCGTTTTGGCGTAATTCTCCAAAGCTCTCCGTTTGCTTGATCCGTCACCACGTAAAGCGCGCCGTCATGACCCTGGCGCACATCGCGGATTCGCTGTCCGCGGTCGGTCAGCAGATGTTCTTCGCCAACGACGCGATTGTCTTTGATGACTAGCCGAACAAGTCTTTGCGATACCAAACCGCCGATGAATATATTGCCGCGCCAACTCGGGAACATCTTACCCGTATAAACTTCCGCGCCCGAAGGAGCGATCACCGGGTCCCAGTAATAGACCGGCTGC
>DATHTS010000098.1:0-3751 GCA_035462935.1 Pyrinomonadaceae bacterium | reverse complement strand
TATTTTTCGCGTATTTCGCGGGCTAAAATTTCTTTTCTCTTCGATGTCTTTCAACCTGCGTTTAAGCCGCGGTTACGACATCAAGCAAAGCGCGGTTTTCCGTATTCAAATATTTATCAACCGCCGCTCGAATCTGTTCGGGCGTAACCTGCAAAAATTCTTCCAACTCGGAATTTACAAGCGTCGGGTCGCCGTCATAAAGCGCGAATTCGGCAATCGTTTGAGCGCGGGAAAGCGACGATTGGCGCGAGCGCACCGTGCCGTTTACCAACTGATTTTGCAGCTTAAACATTTCCTCGCTCGAAGGACCTTTTGTCGCCAGATTTACAATTTCTTTCATAATCGTATTGCGAATTTGGCTCAAATCCTTTCCGGGCTTAGGAATCGCCCCGATAATCACGCACGAAGGACCGCGTCGTTCATCGGTCAAACCGAAAAGCTGAACGCAGGATTCTTCGCCCTTGATTAATTTTTGATAAAGCCGTGAGCTTTCGCCGTCATAAAGCAGTTTTCCCGCCAGATAAAGCGCGTTAAATTCCGGCGTGCGGCGGGGCGGGATTTTCCAGCCGAGCAAAAAAGCCGGGAAAGGCGCGAGTTTATCCTGATATTCCTGATAAGTATCGCCGATTTCCGGTGGTTCGCTGACATCCAGAGTTGGCGGCGCGGGCTGTTTTGGAATCGAGCCGAAATATTTTTCAATCAATTCTCTAACCGTTTGCGGCTCAAACGCGCCGGAAATTACCAGCACAGCATTATTCGGCGCGTAATAAACGCGGAAAAATTCCTGTATGTCCTCGACCGTCGCCGCGTCCAAATCTTCCATCGAGCCGATTGTCGAATGCGAGTTGGCAAAGTTTTTGAAAACCATATCGGTCAGCAAATCGAAAACCTGCCCGTAAGGCTGATTGTCATAGCGAAGCCGCTTTTCTTCTTTGACCGCTTCGCGCTGGTTGTCGAGATTTTCCTGCGTAACAGCCAGCGAGCGCATCCGGTCGGATTCCAGCCAAAGAGCGAGCGGCAATTGATTGGCGGGCAAAGTTTCAAAATAATTCGTGCGCTCCGAACTCGTCGTGCCGTTCATCGTGCCGCCGGCTTTCATTACGAACTGGAAATGCTCGGCTTTCCCGACATTTTCCGAACCTTGAAACATCATATGTTCAAACAGATGAGCAAAGCCGGTGCGCCCTTCGCGCTCGTTGCGCGAGCCGACATCGTAATAAACCGCTAGCGAAACTACCGGAATCGAAGAATCTGGATTCAGGACAACGCGCAAGCCGTTATCGAGCGCGTATTGTTCGATTTCCAAAGGCGGAAGTTGAAAAGTTTCTGACATAATTTTCATCAAAATTTTATTTATTAAGGCAAATTACCTTTTATCAAAAGATAAATCTTAACTTTTTTCTTAGTATTTTGGGAAATTGAGCGATTGGCGAATTTGGAAACCTTTTGGGATTTTAAAATATAAGAACAAAATTTATTTTCCCGGGCTTCGTTTTAAGAATTTTGATTTTCTTTCTCATCAACATTTTCCTGCGCAATCGCGTAAAGCGCAGATTTTACATGAAACGGTGTTAAATCGGGATGCGCTTCCAAAAGAAGCGCGATGATACCGACAATATGCGGGCAGGCAAAACTGTTTCCGGTCAAGCTTTTATGACCGCCGCCAAGCCAAGCCGTGCGGACATTTACGCCGGGCGCGGTCAGTTCGATAACTTCGCCGTAACGAAAACCGAATTTCAGCGGATCGGTTTCCTCGCTTTTACTGACGGAAATCAAGGAGGAAGAAAAAACGGATGGAAAGCTCGGATGCGGAAGATTGTTTGCTGCCGCGACGACGATGCAGCCGGCTTGATAAGCGCGGTCAAGCAAATCGTGAAGCGGCGCGAAAAACTGCGGCTTTGTGGTTCCGAGACTCAAATTTATCAAGCGGTATCTTTTCTTAATCGCATATTCCAAACCAGCCAGAAACGCCTGCCCGTCGCCGACCCCGTTTGCGCCAAGAACTTTTATGCTGTAAAGCTCGGCATCCGGCGCGATTTTCGATATTATTCCCGCGCAAGCCGTTCCGTGCCCGGCGGAATCGCCTGCGTTTGATTCGACAAAAACAACGCGCTTATTGTCGGCTTGGGCTTCGACAGATTCTTTAACTTTTCCCTGCAAATCGGGATGATTTGTTTCAACCCCGCTGTCAATTATCGCCACTTGAACGCCTTTTCCGGTGCGCGATTTCCAACCGTCGTCCATTTGAAAATAAGTGGATACGGTAGAAAAACGGGTTACTTCGACATTGCTGACAACCGTCATATTGCTCGGAATAAATTAAAAACTTAAAAAACTAGTATCGTTTCCATTCTGGGAAAATCGGGAAACAGCCTCTAAAACTTCCCTGCACAACTGCCTTTCGGCTTCGCCGCGCCTTGCTATCTCGCGTATTAAAACCGCTAAATCAAGCATTTCCCGGTGCTCCGAAGCATCACGAAGATTGGTAAGCCATTCGCGGACTTCCAAAAACTGCTCGCCGTCTTCGCCCGACAGCATTTTTTCCGTCAGATTGCGGAAAATCTTAGCCGATTCGAAAGCGTTTATCAGCGAAGCGATAACTTCTGCGTAAAGGGCGGCTTTGTCCATTTCTTCAGGCGTAAAGGCGGCAAAAGGCGGCTCGCCGATCCGGTTGACATATTCCAAAACGCCGATTGCTTCGCCCTTAAAATTTATCGGCGTGGCTAAAATCGTCTGTGTCGAATAACCCGTCTGGCGGTCAACTTCGGCATAAAAACTTTCTTCTTCGCCCGCCTCCGCCACCGCCATCGGCTGACCGGAAGAAAAAACAAAACCCGCAATTCCCTTTCCCGCCGGGACTTTTAGATTTTTCAATTGGTCGGCGACTTTTCCGATTGCCGTCAGAAACCGTAAATCGCCTTCATCTCCTTCGCGTATCAAAACCGACGCTTCTTCGGAATTCATTTGCGCGGCTGTAATCGAAAGAAAATTTTCGATTGAATCGGTTAAAGGCTCGGTCAAAACATTAGCGACATCAATGGTTTCGACGACCGCGCGGAGCTTTTCTTCCAGATTGTTTTTGGTTTCATCCGCCATAATGTAAGTTTCATTACAAAACCTTTTTTAATTTTCACTCAAAACCCGAAATTAAATCAAACGGGAAATTAATTTGGAAAATCTTCGCAATTCACACTTTCTCAAGCACAAAGAAAATTAAATTTGTTTCAACGCGCTTGCATCGAGGTTTATTTTTTTTGTAACATTCGCACAACACCAAGATAAAAGCGCGTTTTAAACTTTTTGGAGAAGGGTTATTCCGGTTATGAGAAGAAGTCTTTTTTTTGTATTCGTCTTTTTCTGTTTTTATTCTGCCGTTCTTTCGCAGAAGGTTTCTCAACTGCCGGAAGTCGAGCCTTTTAAAATCAAACCGGGCACATCTTTTTCCGCCTCAACGCCGCGCACAAGTCAAAAACCTGAATCGAGAGATGCGATTCTAAACGATTTTAACGAGGCGCTCGAAATCATCCGAAAAAATCACGTCGGCGGAAAACAGATTGATTTTAACGACCTGACAAAAACATCCATTACCGCGATGCTGCGGGCGCTCGACCCGCATACCAACTATTTCGACGCGGCGGATTATCAACATCTTTTAAACGACCAACGCAGCGAGTATTACGGAATCGGCGCGACAATTGCGAATTATCAAAAAGGGGAAGTTCGGGAAACTTTTGTTATTTCGACTTTTCCC
>DATHTS010000097.1:0-2233 GCA_035462935.1 Pyrinomonadaceae bacterium | reverse complement strand
CTGGTGCGAAAGAGTTTATCTTTTTCAAAGAGCGAATGGTTTCATCAAGCAGCAATTGAGTATTTCATTTCACATTACAATTTGAAATGTCGAGAAAAATACTTTGCTACCTGAGCATTACTTTTAGTTCACTACCAAATTTTATTTTATAATCATCAAAACTTTTCTTTCCCTCGCCCCGTCAAACTCGCAGAGATAAATCCCCTGCCATCTGCCCAGAAGCAGTTTTCCTTTCTCAAACGGAACGGTTACGCTTGAGCCAACGAGCGAAGATTTGAGATGCGCGTCAGAATTATGCTCGAAATGGCGAAAGCCATCATAGTATTGCGGAATTGTGTTTTTCAAAAACAGCAGAAAATCGTGTTTTACATCCGGGTCGGCATTTTCGTTGATCGTCAAACCGCACGTCGTATGCTGTGTAAACAAAACACAGACGCCTTCGCCCGCTTCAGGAATATGTTTTGAAACTTCATCAGTAATCTCGATCAATTCTTCGCGCTTTGTGGATTGAACTTTTATTGTCTGCATAGAAAAAATTTATCACAAAATTTGAAAATGAATTAAATATCAGTAGATCACGAAACTGCGATAAAGCGCGTAATTTCGGCAATATAGATTTTGCTTCAATCCTAGTTTTTGTCTAATCAACTGCTCCAACTCGCCCCTCATCTGTTCCAGTTTCAGCTTGCTTTGCCGCTGCCGCTCTCCATATTGGTTAACGGAAACCACAACTGTTCTCAGTAAAACATAAATATTTACTATTAATATTGCCAAGCCAATCAACAGCAATCGAATATTGACATTTTTCATGGCGCATCGCGCCCGCACCTGATGCATCTGCCGATAACTGCTCTCGATCACAAATCGCCGCCGATATTTGTTAAATACTTTTTCAACTCTCATTTGTCCGACTCCATAAATCGCATAGCAAAAATATCTCACTCCCAAGCGGCGGTATCTTTTCTTCGAGTATTTACAAACAACCGCCACCTCAGTTTCCACCTCGCCGGCTTTGGCGCTCTGAAAACGATACTGGCAAATAACCGACTTGCGCCCACAGCATAATCGTTTGATTCCGCCGCTGCCGCCGCGCTGCGCTAAAGCAATGATGTAAGCGATTGCCTGCGCTCTTAAATACCTGATTACCTCAATGACTGCGAATGCCTTATCCCACCATGTCAGTTTCAAGCTCACGCCCAACTGCTTTGCTTGACTGAGCAACCGCTCGACCACTGCAACCATTTTCTCGCCGCGCCTGACCATCGCTATAGCAATCGTGTAGCGACGGCGTTTGTTAATCAGCGTCAGACTGGCAAAACAGTAAAAATGCGTTGTCCCAGTCTTGGCGCTTGAACGCCGCACAAACTGATTCTCCTCAGACACTTTCCCGTAATACGGAATCTCCACCCGGTCACCGGCAGTTTCCCATTTTCGCTTTGCCAATTCAGCTTTGACCGGTGCGGGTAAAGCGTCGCGCAAAGTTTGGTTGATCTTTGCTTCAAGCTGCTGTGTGCTGAGGCGACAACTGCTGAATTGCTCAACCAGATGCTCGCGCATCCGATTGCCTGAGACAGCCTCTTTTAATTGCTGGCAAGTTGCTTCGATGGTCGTTTGACCAACACTAGCCGAGAGCAAAATCGTCCATAACTTGTCCTCATCTAACTTGTGTCGGCTGACTGTCAAAGGCATATTGCGCTTTAGCAGTTTGAGCAAATAAGAGAAAACTTGTTCATTAAACTCGAATAAAGTATCTTTAGATTGACGCTGGTTCATCGAGATAATCTCCTTAAATGTAAATTTCTAAAAAGATTATCTACTAAACCGGCGTCTTATTTTCAAATATCTGTTTCGTGATCTACTGAATATGGATTGTCGGCGGAAATTTTCTCACCCGTGAGTATAAAAAAACTCTAGCCATTACCGGCAAATTATGAGAGAATCACACAAAAAAACTAATTCGAGTTCAAGCCTATGTCCCAAAAATTCGAATACGACGTATTTCTCAGCCATAGTTCCAAAGATAAAGAGGTTGTGCGCGAACTTGCCGAACGCCTCAAATCCGACGGTTTGCGCGTTTGGCTCGATGATTGGATTCTCAAAGCGGGCGATCCGATCAGTCTTAAAATTCAGCACGGCATCGAACAATCGCACACGCTGGTGATGTGTATGTCGCCAGACTTTTTCGCGTCCGAATGGACAAAGCTCGAACATCATTCACTGCTTTTCCGTGATC
>DATHTS010000096.1:0-5326 GCA_035462935.1 Pyrinomonadaceae bacterium | reverse complement strand
CCTGCCGAAACTTCGCGGGCAATTTGCTCATTAATTTTTTCCTGCACGTTGGAAAAACTTCCGCGCTTAAGAATCGCTTTCGCGCACGGCGGAGGCTCGTTTCCGGCGACAATCGGCAGAATCGAACACGGCTTTGAAGTGCGCCCGGACATTTGCGCGGTTGATAATCAAAATAATCCGCGAAAATATCTCCGGCAGATGTTTTTCGATTCGCTCGTTCACGAACCGGCGATGCTCGATTATCTGGTAAATCTTGTAGGCGCGGACAGAGTCGCGCTCGGAACGGATTATCCTTTCCCGCTCGGAGAATTAGAACCCGGAAAACTGATTGAATCAATGCCTTATGATCAAGCGACAAAAGCCAAATTGCTGCACGAAACAGCTTTGGAATGGCTGAATTTAGATAAGAGATTATTTGAGTAAAAATCTTGTTAGGAAAAATTAAGAAAATGGCGGAAAAACCGATTGCCCTTGATGCTTATGAAACTCTTGCCGAGGCTTACGCGGCGGCGGTCGAAACCAAGCCGCATAATGCTTTTTACGAGCGTCCGGCAACCCTTTCTTTATTGCCCGACGTTCAAGGCAAAAGAATTCTCGATGCGGGCTGCGGTCCCGGAATTTATTCCGAACGGTTGGTGAAAAACGGAGCGATTGTTACCGCAATTGACGCAAGCCCGAAAATGATCGAGCTGGCAAAACGGAGAGTTGGAGATGAAGCTGAAATTCGACTGGCGGATCTATCAAAACCGCTCGATTTTTTGGAAGATGAATCGTTCGACGTTGTTTTAAGCCCGCTTGTTTTGGATTATGTCGAAAACTGGCGCGAAGTTTTCGGCGAATTTTACAGGGTTTTGCGATCTTCAGGGCATTTTATTTTCTCTATCCAGCACCCGTTTTTCGATTATATTTATTACAAAACTGAAAATTATTTCAAAACCGAAATTGCTACCTGCGAGTGGCGCGGGTTTGGAGACGTGCGCGTTGAGATGCCGGGTTACAGACGACCTTTAAACGAATTGATTAATCCCCTTTTAGAAGCCGGTTTTCAAATTGAGAAAATAATCGAGCCGCTGCCGACTGATGAATTTAAAAATGCGGACCCGAAAAATTATGAAGAATTGTCTAAATTTCCGGCGTTTCTTTGTATAAAAGCTAGGAAATAAACTCTTCCGGGTTGTGTTTATTAAGCCAATTTTCAATTGCATCAAATAATTCCAGTGATGTAATTCTGTTTGGATTATTATCTTTGATTGAATTTATTATCCTTTCGGCTGATTTTTCGATTTCTTTATTCTCGATGAATTCGACCAAATCGCCATTTATTGATTTAATAAAATTAAAATAGGCAATCTGCGGCTGTATAAAACGGAGATGCCGCTCAAAGTTTTTTCTTATTCTCAAAGCGTCGCTTATTTTTCTATTTCTCAGTTCATCGTTTCTTAACGTCAAGATAAAATATTTGTCTGGAAAATCAATTTCCCCGATTGATAGTTTTTCTTGATAAAAACCCAAAATTTCTTCAAATGGCTCGCCAAAATCGAAATCGAATGACCAGTTATACCAGAGCGGCTGAAAAGCGTCGCCGTCGAGGATAACAATTTCGTGATTCTTCGCAGCTTCGACCGCCATTTTCCATCTTTCAATTTGTTTTTCAAAATACCAGAATTTCGGTTCACACTCTTTTCTCTGGAATAACAAATTTACCTCCGGTATAACAAACGCGCCGTAATTTTCGCGCAAGCGTTCTGACAAACTTGTTTTCCCAACGGCGCTTGCTCCTTCAAAACAGATTATCGGCATAATTTATTATAGAATATTGTTTTTAAGAATTTCGTCTGGATTTTTTTACTATGCAATCAAATTTTGAAGCGTCAGCGTCATTTGCCTCCGAAATGGATGCGAAAGACCCGCTGAAAGATTTCAGAGAAAAATTTTATATTCCCAAACGACCAAACGGAGAAGACGTAATTTATTTTACGGGAAATTCGCTGGGTTTACAGCCGAAATCAGCAAAAAGCTATATCGAACAGGAATTAAATGATTGGGCAAATTTAGGCGTTGAAGGTCATTTTCACGCGAAAAATCCCTGGATGCCGTATCACGAATTTTTGACCGAACAGATGGCGGAAATTGTCGGAGCTAAGCCGATTGAAACTGTTGTAATGAATTCTCTGACGGTCAACTTGCATTTATTGATGGTCTCGTTTTATCGTCCGACCAAGGAAAGATACAAAATCGTCATCGAATCCGGCGCGTTTCCATCCGATCAATATGCGGTTTGGTCGCAAATTAAATTTCACGGGTTTGAACCTGAAGATTCGCTGATTGAATTGAAACCGCGGGAAGGAGAAACGTTTTTACGGACGAAAGATATTGAAAAAACGATTTCCGAAAACGGCGATTCGATTGCTTTAATTTTGCTTGGCGGAGTTAATTATTACACCGGACAGGCTTACGATATGCGCCGGATTACCGAAGTCGGACATAAAGTTGGCGCGGTTGTCGGTTTCGATCTGGCGCACGCGGCGGGAAATATCGAGCTTCATCTAAATGAATGGAATGCGGATTTTGCTGCGTGGTGTTCGTATAAATATCTAAACGCCGGACCGGGCGGAATTGCGGGCGTTTTTGTTCACGAACGCCACGCGGAAAGTTTCGATTTGCCGCGTTTCGCAGGCTGGTGGGGACACGATAAGAAAACGCGCTTTTTGATGGATAATAAATTTATCCCGATGCGCGGAGCGGAAGGCTGGCAGCTTTCAAATCCGCCGATTTTTCAGCTTGCCGCGCTCAAAGCCGCGCTCGATATTTTTGAAGAGGCGGGAATGATAAATTTGGTTGAAAAATCCCGAAAACTAACCGGATTTTTAGAGTTTCTTTTGAAAGAAATCAAGGACGAAAGAATTTCGATCATCACGCCTTCAAATCCTGAAAGTCGCGGCTGCCAGCTTTCGATTCGGGTTAAAAATTCGGATAAAAGCTTATTTAAAGCCATAACCGAAAAAGGCGTGATCGCCGATTGGCGCGAGCCTGATGTAATTCGCGTCGCACCCGTTCCGCTTTATAATTCTTTTACGGATGTGTTCAATTTTGCCGGGATTTTAAAGGAATGCTTGCAGGAAGGTTAAATTTATGAAGCAAAAATGCTTTTTTTCAAAACTTTTAGCCGGAACATTTTTTATTTTTGCCCTTCAACATTCGGCGGTCGCTCAAGCGGAATGCTTGACGAGCCTTGAGATTAAACAGATGCTTTCCAAGCTCAATTCGGGGCAGAACGTTTCATTCGACAAGAAATTAAATCGAGAGCTGTTGGAAATGAAAATGAACATTATAGATCGTTTCCAAGATAAAACACGCCAAAACCAAAGAGCGAATAATTTAACCAGAGGCGTTTTTGAATTGGAAACCAGAGTCGAAACTTTGGCGAAAGCAATCGAGAAAAAGAAGGATAAAAATGAGGTCAGACTTTGCCGGATGTTCAGGGAACACGGCTGGCTCACAAAAAGTCTGGTTGGAGAAGACGGCGCGGCGGCAATGTTTTATTTGATTAAAAATGTAACCTCTTTTGAATTTCAGATGGAGCTTGTTCCTTTAATTATCGCGGCAGCGAATAAAAATGAGCTGGCAAAAAATGAGGATTTCGCTTCCTTTTTAGACCGTCTGCGGCTTCGAGCAGGATTAAAACAGTTATTCGGCACGCAAGTGTCGGTGAAAGACGGCTTTCTGGTTCTGGCTCCGATTCAATCCGAAGAAAGGGTGGAAAAATGGCGAAACGCATACAATATGCCGCCTTTAAGCCAGTATATAAAATTTCTCGAAATGAATTACCAGATGCCTCTGATAAGAGCGCATTCGATAAATCCGCCTCGATTAAAAGAACCCGCAAAGGCTTCGAAAGATAATGTCACTCAAGCTTTACAATCCGTATCAATGACTGGCGAAGCGCCGGAAGAAGCGGATGTTATCCGCATCGAAACCGAGCTGGTAAATTTAAACATCCGCGTTTTAAACCGGGATTTGAAAGCCAATATCGAGACGCTGGAGCAAAAGGATTTCAAAGTATTTGAAGATGAACGCGAGGAAAAAATCTCGTTTTTTGCCAAAACCGAAACGCCGTTTGATCTGGTTTTACTGCTGGATTTATCGGGTTCAACCTACCAAAAACAAGGCTTGATTAGGAAAAGCGCCAAACGCTTTATTGAAGCCGCCCGTCCGATTGACCGCATTGCGATTGTTACTTTTACCGACAAACAAAAAATTATCACGCCGCTTACTTCCCATCGGTCAACCCTTTTGAAAGGTGTGGAAGAAATTGGAGGAACAGGACATTCCTACGTTTGGGATGCGGTTAAATTCACCCTCGAAAATGTTTTCACGGAGAAATCAGCCGAAAGAAGGCGGGCGGTTGTGATGATGTCGGACGGAGTAGACAATGCCTTGATGTATTCGCCGTTTAAATTCGGCTCGAATGCAAGTTTTGGGGAATTGGTCGAAACCGTCCGGCGAAATGATGCGGTTATTATTCCGATATATTTGGACACGGAAGAAAGAACGCCTTGCAGCGTAAACACCGGAAGAGTTTGCAACATCGGCGAAAGAGCTTATGACCAAGCCCGCGGCACGCTGTCTTTTTTGGCAGAGGAGAGCGGCGGGCAGATGTATCAGGCGCGGAAACTTGAGGATTTGGAAGGGGTCTACGAGCAGGTGTTAAATGATCTAAGCGCCTTCTACAGTATCGGTTATGCGCCGACAAACGATTCGCGCGACGGCTCATGGCGGGCGATAAAGGTCGAGATTGAAAATCGCCCGGATCTGATCGTCAGGACAAAAATGGGTTATTACGCGAAATAAGCGCTTTCAATTTCTTCAAAAACTCGAATAAAAATGGGATTTCCGCAAATCAAAACCGAGCAGGAATTTGATGAATTTTCCCGAAATGAGATTTGGTATGACGCCGCAAAGCAAATCTGCCTGCGGCACGGCATTTCCTATTCGGCTCTAAACCGCGCCGAATACAGCGAGCATATTATTTTTTTCGTTGATAAGGCTTTGATAATCAAAATCTTCTCGCCTTTTCGCAGTTGTTTCGAGCGCGAAAAAACCGGGCTTGAATTTGCAAACGGCAAAACGAGTCTTAAAATTCCCGAAATAATTGCGACGGGTAAGTTTGAAAATTACGATTATTTAATAACTACCCAACTTCCCGGCGAACTTATGAAGAGGGATGTTTGGCTGCAGTTATCCGAAAAAGAACAAATCCCAGTCATTTCCCGGTTGGCAGTCGGCTTAAAAGAAATTCATTCGCACAATGCCGATTCGCTCGGTT
>DATHTS010000095.1:0-2749 GCA_035462935.1 Pyrinomonadaceae bacterium | reverse complement strand
CGAAGCGGGCGAGATTGGCTTAGAGCCGAACGAATTATTTTTAAGCGGCGAACAACTGCGCGAAAAATTATACCAAAAACAAAAGCTCGAACTGCGAGCTTTGGGCAGATTGAATGCTGAAACCGATGAGGAATTTGCATTCGATGCTTCGCGGTCAGAACCCCCGGCGGTAGCGGGCGGTTTTAGGCGAGAAGAGGAGAAGAGGAGAAGAGGAGAAAGGGATAATTCTGGAATCTGGAATCTGGAATCTGGAATAAAAAAAGACCGAAACCCGCTTTTCTTATTTCCAACAGCGGAAAAATCCGTCGAATTTGAAATCGGCTCGCGCTCGACGCGCAAGTTTCACGGCAACGTTCGTGAATTTGCCAACACTTTAAATGCTCCCGCAAAGGCGCAAAGAACGCAAAGCAAAGCACAAAGGACAAAGGACAAAGGACAAATTGTCGTTTTGCAAACTCTCGGTTTGGCGGAAAGATTGGAAGAGATTCTGCGCGATTATGAAGTTTCTCTACCACAAAATTCCCTGCTAATCGGCGATTTATCCGCCGGTTTTGAAATTCCGGCTCTTGATCTTATCATCTACACCGAAACCGACATTTTCGGCGAAATTACCCAGCAGGAATTCCAAAGGACAAAGGACAAAGGACAAAGGACAAAAACCAAAATCGGCGCGTTTATTTCCGATTTCCGCGATCTGAAAGTCGGCGATTACGTCGTGCATATTGACCACGGAATCGGGCGTTTTGAAGGCTTGCAGACGCTGGAAACCGGCGGCATTTCAAAGGAATTTATGCTGTTGGTGTATGCCGACAATGCCAAGCTTTTCGTGCCGGTCGAGAGATTGGATTTGGTTTCGCGCTATTCTTCGGGCGAAGCGGCGCAGCCGACTTTAGACCGTTTGGGCGGAATCGGCTGGCAAAAAACGAAAGCGAAAGCGAAACGCGCGATGCGCGATATGGCGGACGAACTGCTTCGCCTTTACGCCGAGAGAAAATTGGTGCAGGGCTACGCTTTTTCGGCAGATGCGCCCTGGCAAATCGAATTTGAAGACGCTTTCCCATTTGAGCTGACGACCGACCAGGCAACGGCGATTGAAGACGTAAAAAGCGATATGGAAACCGCCGTTCCGATGGACAGGCTCTTAATCGGCGATGTCGGCTACGGCAAAACGGAAGTCGGGATGCGGGCGGCTTTCAAAGCCGTGATGGACGGGCGGCAAGTCGCCGTTCTCGCGCCGACGACCGTTCTCGCTTACCAGCATTTTGAAACTTTCAAAAAACGCTTCGCCGCTTTCCCCGTCAAAGTCGAGCTTTTATCGCGTTTTCGCTCCACAAAAGAGCAAAAGGAAGTTGTCGAGAAAATGGAAAAGGGCGATGTGGATGTTTTAATCGGCACGCATCGAATTTTGTCCAACGACGTAAAACTGCCGAAATTAGGTTTGGTCGTTGTTGACGAGGAACAGCGTTTCGGCGTCGGGCATAAGGAAAAGCTCAAGCATTTAAAGAAAAAAGTTGACGTTCTGACGCTTTCGGCGACGCCGATTCCGCGCACTTTGAATATGGCTTTGACCGGGATGCGCGATATGTCCCTGATCGAAACCCCGCCGCGCGACCGTCTGGCGATAAACACGCAGGTCGTTCAGTTTTCCGAAGGCGTTATCAAATCGGCAATCGAGCTTGAGCTTTCGAGAAACGGGCAGGTCTTTTTTATTCACAACCGCGTCGAAACAATCGAAGCAATCGCCGCGCTCGTTCAAAAAATCGTGCCGCAAGCGCGGATAATCGTCGCTCACGGGCAGATGAACGAGAAGGAAATGGAGCAGGCGATGCTCGATTTTGTTGATTACCAATACGACGTTCTCGTGGCGACCACGATAATCGAAAACGGCATTGACATTCCGCGGGCAAATACAATTATCATCAATCGCGCCGATAATTACGGTCTTTCACAGCTTTATCAGCTTCGCGGTCGCGTCGGGCGTTCAAACCGCCGCGCTTACGCTTATCTTTTGATTCCGTCAGAACTGGAATTAACGCCGATTGCGCGTCGCCGACTTTCCGCAATCCGCGAATTTTCCGATTTAGGCGCGGGGTTCCGAATTGCGGCTCTCGATTTGGAACTGCGCGGCGCGGGAAATATTCTCGGCGGTCAGCAGTCGGGACATCTCGACGCGCTCGGCTTCGACCTTTACACGCGAATGCTCGAACGCACAATTGCCGAAATTCGCGGCGATGAAATCGAGGACGAAATCAGCGTTTCGATAAATATGGGCGTGGACGTTTCGATTCCACACGATTACATTTCCGAAACAGGTCAGCGTCTCAGAACCTATAAACGCATTTCTTCCGCCGAATCGGAAGAAGATTTGCGTCGAATTTATTCCGAAATCGGCGACCGCTACGGGCGAATTCCCGAATCGGTCGAAAATCTCTTTGAATACGCGCGGCTGCGTAAATTAGCCGAGAAAATGCACATTCTCTCGATTGATAAAACCGCCGACGGTTTCGCCATCAAACTAAACGAAAACCCGAAGGTCGAGCCGGAAAAACTGATGCGGTTAATTGCGGAAAATGAAGGCTGGAGTTTTTCGCCAAGCGGGGTTTTGAAAGTTTCTACACGAGCAGAAAATTTGATTCAAGCGGCGCGAAAGATTTTAGAAGAAATTAAAATTGATTAGCTTCAAAAAAGCACAAAATATTTTTTCTAACAAAGAAAAAAACTTTTACATTTTTTTATTAAAAAGTGGTAA
>DATHTS010000094.1:0-3935 GCA_035462935.1 Pyrinomonadaceae bacterium | reverse complement strand
ATGAATTGGACGGAGGCGCGAACGGCGGCGGGAATTTCTGCAATGTTCATTCTGGTAAATTCAATTTCCGGGCTCGCGGGAAATTACGCTCAGGTCGCCGAGCTTTCTTCAAACGTCATTTTCTGGATAATCGCCGCCGTTATCGGTGGTATAATCGGTTCAACTCTGGGCAGCCGGCGGTTTGATTCGATAACTTTGCGAAGAGTTTTGGCAGTTGTGCTGGTGATTGCGGGATTAAAATTATTCTTTGCGTGATTAAATTTTGCCCGTTCTTAAAAGATAAGATTTCCGACGGCATTTACTGCAATTCGATTTTCAACGGCAAACCAATATTACGGGTGTTTAATCAAACAACTACAATCCGCCGAGCTGGAAATAAGGTGAAAACAAATCTGAGAAAAAATATACTTCTAACCTCGCTGCTTTTTTGCTGTATAAGTTTCTCCGTGTTTGCCCAATCGGGGCGCATCAAGCAGAAGCCCGAAGAAAACCCGGCGAAAGAGAAATCGCGCGTTATTTTCGTGCCGACGCAAATCGCATCCGAGACGCCGAAACCGACTCCGATACCGAAATCATCTGAAGAAGATGACGATGACATAATTCGCGTTGATTCCGCGCTTGTGCCGATTCCCGTTTCGGTTATTGATCCGAGAGGTCAAGCCGTTACAAATCTGAAACTCGAAGATTTTGAACTGCAAATTGACGGGCAGAAAGTGGAAATCAGCGAGCTTTATCGCTCCGATACGCCCGTTCGTCTCGCGCTTCTTTTCGATAATTCTTCGAGCGTGATTCAGGCGCGCGAGTTTGAGAAAAAGGCGGCGATACGATTTTTCCGGCGCGTCATTCGTCCCGAAAAGGATTTAGCCGCGCTTTACAGCGTCTCGACCGGAACGCGTCTCGAACAGCCTTTGACTAGAGACGTTTCCTCGCTGATTCGCGCCATCGAATCTTTTCCGCTCCCTGCGGGAGCGACCGCGCTTTTGGACGGGATTATCAAAGCCGCCGAATATTTGAAAGACGCCGAAGGCAGGCGCGTCGTCGTAATTGTTTCCGACGGCGAGGACACGATTTCCGATTCTACGCTTGAACAAGCCGTCCGCGCCGTCCAAGCCTTTAACTGCCAGGTTTACGTCGTCAAAACCACCGAATTCGAGAACTTCAAAAAAACCGGCGTTCGCGGCGGCAACGCCAACATTCGCGCTCTCGCTGCGGAGCGCAGAATGCAGGAATTAGCGCGGCAAACCGGCGGCGCGGTTTATTCGCCGATTGACGAAAGAGAGTTAGACCAAGCCTTCACGCAAATCTCCGCCGAGCTTTCACAGCAGTATATTTTGAATTTCTACCCAGAAAACGAAGAGCGCAACGGCGCGTTTCGCACAATCTCGCTGGCGGTGAAAAACTCTCCGAACTTGACTGTCAGAACCAGAAAAGGTTATTACGTTCCGAAAAGAAATTGATAATGGAAAATGGAAAGTGCAAAATAGATAAATCTTAGATTTTCCATTTTCCATTTTCCGTTTTCCATTAAATCAATATGCTTGAAGAATATCTCGGACAATTTTTTCAACACTTAAAATACGAGCGCAACGTCAGCGAGCACACTTTGCGAAATTACCTGAGCGATCTGGGGCAGTTTCACGATCACATCGCCGCGCCGCAGGCTGACGGCACGCGCCGACAAGTTCCCGTCAAGGAAATTGATCACATCACCATCCGCGAATGGATGGCTTCGCTGCACGCGGATAATAAAAAGAAAACTTCGATTGCGCGAAAACTGGCGAGCCTGCGCACCTTTTTTCAATTTCTGGTGCGCGAAGGCGTTTTGGAAATGAATCCGGCAAAACTTGTCGCCACGCCGCGCATCGAGCGCAAATTGCCGGACACGCTCTCGATGGAAGACGCCGTGCGCTTTATCGAAACGCCGGATTTGGAAACGGATTTGGGCAAACGCGACCGGGCAATCCTGGAATTTCTGTATGCGACCGGAATGCGCGTCGGCGAGCTGGTGAATCTGAATTTGAAGGATATTGATTTCCGCGAAAAGCTCGTCCGCGTTACCGGCAAACGCAAAAAACAGCGCATCCTTCCTTTCGGCGAGCCTTCTCTGCAAGCCCTGATGTTTTATCTCAACGAAGCGCGACCCGTTTTTCTAAATAATTGTCCGCCCGCCGAACGCGACGAGCAAGCCGTTTTTCTAAATTATCAGGGAACGCGAATCACAACGCGAAGCGTCGGTCGAATGGTTGATAAATACATCAAGCAGTGCGCCGACATTCACGACATCTCACCGCACTCTCTGCGGCATTCCTTCGCCACGCATTTATTGGACAGCGGCGCGGATTTGCGCGACATTCAGGAACTCCTCGGACACGCGCGGCTGTCCACAACGCAGATTTACACGCAGGTTTCGATGGAGAAATTGATTGAAGTTTATGACCGTTCGCATCCGAAGGCGTAAAGATTTAACTTCTCTTTGAAGCATTTTTTTTTGCAGCAGCTGAAATATACATATATGATGATGACAAATTTTATTGTGCGGAATTTATAAATGAGAGCTGAAAAATATGAAATAATAATTCATTCAAATAACGAGGAAGGAGTAAATTTATGGTAGTTGAATCAATCATATGTGGAATCTTCTCAGCCCTTGCGATGAAAGGCGCGGAAAAATTCGTTGAAAAATCTGCCGAACACGCTTTTGATAATCGTTCGGCGATTTTGGATAAGGTAAGAGGTTTATTGGTTGGCGATGAGCTAACAACTCTGAATTTACTGGAAAAATATCCGGGAAATGAAGATTTACAAAATGAGTTAAAAGAAACGCTCAAACCGCGTCTGGAAGCAAATCCCGAAACGGCTAAAGAATTGGAAAAGCTGGTTCAGCCGTTTTTGGAGGTTACAAATAAACAGAACATAATGACACAAATTGGAAGCGGTCATATCGGTATTCAAGATGTTTCAGGCAGCGATATTAAGATAAACGAAAAATAATCTTCCACAAAACTATGTCCAATGATTTAACGCAGGAAGGAATAGGCAACATCGGATTGCAGGGAATTTCTAATTCCAGTATAAATATCACCCAGATTCTCGGCAAATCAGTTGAATATAAGGATTTGCACGATCAGCTAAAGACTAATGAAGAACTTCTCGCGTTGATTCCCGAAGAAAATCTAGATAAACGTATTGCCCTCAGCGAAAAGATAAATCAACTAAAAGATGAAATAAAACAGTTTATAAAGGAAGTATTGCATCTTGCCGAAGAATTTGATCAGATTGAAATAAAAACACAAAGATTAGAAGAAGCGAAAGAATTTTACAATAAAGGTGAGATTGACAAAGCAACAGCCATTATTGAATCTGATATTGAACAAATACATAATGAGCATCAACGTCTAATCCGACAACGGGAAAGATTTGAAAATAACATTTTACCGCAACTCAAAGAAAAATCTGACGAATTTTTTATTTTGGCTATGTCCAAACAAACTGATTACGCTGATTACAATTGGTTTGAAAATGGTTGTTTATATTTTGAAAAATCAATCGAGGCTTTCCCAACCAAGTTTAATATTTTTCAATATGCATTTTTTTTACAAAGAAATAATGAATTAATCGAGGCTGAAAGTTATTATCAAGAGTTTCTAACAAAATTTTCTAATTTTATTGATTTATCAGATAAAGCGATGGTATTTAATAACTTAGGCGATATACATTACAGTTTAAGCGAACATGAAGATGCGCTCAAAGAATACAAAAAAGCATTGGAAATATATAGAAATTTAGCAGTAAATAATCCTTTAACATATTTGCCTGATGTCGCGACGACACTTAATAATTTAGGGAATTTACACAGAAATACAAAAGAATATGAAGTTGCACAGAACGAATACAAAGAAGCATTGGAAATCTTTAATAAGTTAGCAGTAAAAAAT
>DATHTS010000093.1:0-5644 GCA_035462935.1 Pyrinomonadaceae bacterium | reverse complement strand
AAAAGGGCAACTTCAATTGCTCGAGAAAAACAAGCATCCATATTTTTGGGCGCCCTTTATTTTTATCGGGCATTGGTAATTTTTTTATTGTTATGTATTTTTCGTGCCGGTTAGAGGACTAAATAAAAGGAAAATTCTGTATTCATTCGGTTAAAGCTAATTGGGAGGTCTGAAATGCAACGAAAAAATACTTTGGCATTCGTTTTCAGTTTTTTGTTTTTCCTATCTTTTTTGGCGGGCAGCCATATTGTTTCAGCACAAAACGTTAATACTCCTTTTGAGCCGGGCGAGGTTGTCATCAAACTCGGACAAACCTCAGACCTTCCGGCTATTGCCGCGCAGTATGGACTTGACCCGGTTCCGATTTGCCAAATGGGAAACAGCCCGCTTTACCGGATGAAAATTTCAAGCGGCAAAAGTGTTGCTGAAGTAGTTGAAGAATTGCAAAATGATGCGGAACAGCGAGTTGCTTACGCCGAACCAAATTATCTAATCGGCACTCCGAATAAGGGCGGCATTCTTCTTGGTATGGGCGGCTCTTGGAGCATCGGCGGCTCTTGGAGCATCGGAGGTTCGTGGAGTATCGGCAAAACCGCCAGAGGCTATTCGACTCAATGGATGACACAAAAGATAAGATTGCCCGAAGCGCACGCAATCTCGGCAGGCGAGGGGATTAAAATTGCAATTCTCGACACGGGAATTGACTATTACCATCCAATTTTTGCGGATAAACTTCTGCCGGGATACGACTTTGTTGATTACGATTACTATGCGGGCGAGGTTGGAACGCGGAATAACGAAGCATATGGACACGGAACCGCCGTTGCGGGAATTGCGGTAACGGTTGCGCCGGAAGCCAAAATCATTCCGATTCGTGTGCTTGACCCCGACGGAGTCGGCAATATTTGGCGGCTGGCGGAAGGTTTGCTATTTGCTGTAAATCCCGACGGTAATATTTACACCGACGACGGCGCGGATATTATCAATCTGAGCTTGGGAACAACCGAAACAACATCTTTGATAAAAGACATTCTCGGAAAGTTTTCCGGCAGACAAAAACAAAAATCCTACGATGGTCTTGTCGGAGCAAATCAAAACAGGGCGGTGATTGTAGCCGCGGCGGGTAATACCGGCGATTCAACGCGGATTTATCCCGCTGCCGAGCAAGCCGAAAATCTGATAGCGGTCGCCGCCAGCACGAGCAGCGATGTTTTGGCAGATTTTTCTACGCGCGGCGATTGGATTGATGTCATGGCTCCGGGCGAAGGAATCGTCAGTCCGATTCCGGGCGGCAGATTTGCCATCTGGCGCGGAACTTCTATGTCGGCTCCGATTGTTTCAGGAATTACGGCATTGGTTATGGCTGAATACCCGAACTTGAATTCAACCGAAGTTGCCAGCCATATTCAAGGAACCTCTGAGAATATAAACGGAGTTGTTTTTCTTAGGGTTGACGCTAAGAGATCGCTGACAATGACGCCGATTCCGCTCCAGAACAGGTAAAAATGAATTCCTCAAAAACGGATAATACCCGCCGCGCTCTATCCGATGAGGAACTCGTGCGGGCATGTCGTCGCGGCGATGAAACTGCTTGGGAAACGATTATTTACAAATATCAAAAACTGATTTACTCCATCGCGCTCAGGGCGGGTCTCAGCCCGGATTCGGCTTCCGATATTTTGCAGGAAGTTTTTCTCATTCTTTTTGAAAAGCTTGAAACAATCGAAAAACCTGAATTTCTGCGGGCGTGGCTGGTAACGACCGCGCAGCACAAAACCATTCATTTCATTCAACGCGAAAGACGCGATAAATCGAGATCAATCGATGATATTGAAAACAACGTTAGTTTTGAAGTTTCAGACCCCAAACCGCTGGCAGATGAAAATCTGATCAGGCTGGAAAGAGAAAAACAAATTGAAACCGCGCTGGCGGCGATTGACACACGCTGCCGCCGGCTGCTGACTTTAATTTACCTCGAAAAAAATCAAACGCCTTACGCTGAAATCGCGCAGATACTCGGTATTCCGGTCGGCAGTATCGGTCCGACGCGGGCGCGATGTCTGAAAAAGTTAATAAAATTACTCCCCGAATAATTCTTACTATGTATTTTTCCCTCTCTTTATCCGACTTTTAATGTAGAGGGGCTTGTTTCGGAGAAATTGAATGAAACATATAGAGTTTGAAAAACTTGTGAACAACTTTGAAAATCGGCTGTCATTAGCCGAACGGGAAGAAGTTTCCGAGCATTTGCGCGTATGCGCGGAATGTGCCGCGTCAGCCGCAAAATTGGAAGACTTTTTCAGCTACGTTCAAGCCGACAAAGACGCGCAGGTTTCTCAAGCCGATACAGCGCGGCTGCTCAATATTTTTAAGCCGGGAAAAACCGTTTCCGCCGAAAGAGAATCATTTGGAAAACGCCTGCTTGCCAGTCTCGTTTTTGACGATTGGCGGACGGCTGTTCAGGAGCGTTTTGCCGCAACCGATTCCAGAAATCTGCTTTATCGAGCCGGACGATTTGAGATTGATTTGCGTCTTCAATTCACGGGCGATAAATGTCAGGTCAGCGGACAGATTTTTCCCGATTGCAGCCAGCCGACAGCCGCAGAAATTTTCTCCGAAGAAACAAGCGAAAAGGCTTTCTTAAACAATTACTGCGAGTTTGTCTTCCCGCCCTTGAAAGCGGGAATATACAACTTTCGCATTAATTCGGATGGAGAAATCATCGAGATCGAAAACCTTCCCCTTTTCAATTAAACAGCCAATTTAACTTTAATCCGGTTGTGTTAAGAGACAAATTCAGAAGAAAAAAGGACATTGGAAAATGCCGTTTCCGAACGACGCCTTTTTCTTCGACAGCCTTTTGACATTTCAATCGGAGAGCATTGTGAGCAGGCTGAAGTTTGGGAGTAGGAATGGAATCTGCCGGAAAAGACCAATCTAATAAAACTGAAGAACCGACGAAACCGGATCGCAGAAAATTCTTGAGTTTTTTTTCTCTGGGAATTTTAGGAGCGATTAATAAAAGGGTAGTTTTTGACTACCCTTTTGATTTTGCTTGAATAAGACCGAAAGATCGAAATTTTTAGTTGAAACTAACTTCAATTAAACCTTTCGGTTTACCTTCTAAATATTTCATATATCTCGCCGTTTGAAAGCGAAACAACGAAAAGGTTACCGTTCGGTCCGGTATGAATGTCGGTGCCGATACCGAAATTTCGACCAAACAGAAACTCTTCGCTTTCCGTAATATCGAATTTAGCAAAATTATCGGCGACTCTATCTTCCACTCTCGGATCATCAACAGCTATTCTCCGGCGATTTCCCGTTAAATTAAAGTGGAATAAATACCCGTTTTCGAGGAAAGTTCTAGCCGCGCCAACGAAAAGATCGCCTTCATATTGCGGTCCGATCCCGCGTCCCTCCATAAAACCTATTCCAGCCGGAGCGACGGCATATTTCCAGCTAAATTCCGGGTCGCTGTAATGAGACCAGCGAAGATTGAAAAGCCGCGCCATCCCTTCTGCCGGGCTGTTGGCAAGCCGGGTGGGCGGAAACCTAAGCTGCTGCAAACCGAAAAACGGAGGCGGCGAGGTTTCAATGGCTTTGAATTCGGCAATTCGGCTCGCCGGACCCATAAATTGAATCCAACCCGAGTTAGAGCCGGCATCTACGAGATTTAACTCGTCGAAGGCGTCATCGCAATTTTCCTGCGTCCATAAGTTGCCGGATTTGGGGTCAAAAGCCATTCCGAAACTGTTTCGGATGCCGTATGCGAAAATCTTCTGAATATTAGCGCCGACCTCTCCGGGTAGGAATCTTCCGACATGGAAGAATGGATTATCAGAAGGCGTCGATCCGTCATCATTGAGGCGAAGAATTACGCCTGTCAGATGCGCGTTATCCGGTTCAGGTCCGCCGAACTGGTCGTCGGGAACTGTCGGTCCAAGCCCGGTTGCTGTAGGACCGGACGGCAGATTTTGCATTTGCCCGCGCCTTCCGACATCGCCGATGATGATATAAAGCTTTCCGTCAGGTCCAAAACGAATTACGCCGCCATCGTGGTTTCCGGCTGGATTTTGCGCCTGGTCGCCTTGTCCCGGAGGCACAGGAGCGCCGTCGTGTTGGAAAACGCGGAGTTTAATTATGTTGCGGTCAAAAGTAAGCGTTCTCGCTCCCGCGTTCCAAACAAAACTATCAACTCGATTACCCAGAAGAGGAACCGCTAAAGTAACGTTCGTATCCGCGCCGACAGCGGGTTGATCCGGGCATTCGGTTGCCGTCGGGAAAAAAGGATTGTCGGCGGGCGGCGGCGTTGCCAGGCACGTCCAGTATAAGTAAACTCTTGGATTTATCGGGAAATTCGGATGCAGAGCGATTCCCAGTAAGCCTCTTTCAGAAGCGTTATTAACCGCTAAATCCAAAACTTCCGTCACTACGCCCCTGCCAATTAGTTTTACCTTTCCGGTATTTTTCTCAAGCACAAAGAAATCGTTCGGACCTAGAAAAGCCATACTAATGGGTGTGGTCAAACCCGAAGTTACCGTTCTTACATCCAGATTCGGATCAAGCACGGTCGGAGAGTTTGTCTGTGCTTTAATTATCTGAAATGAACCTGCAAGCATTACTGTAACCAATGCAAAAAGCAGGATATATGTCAGCGGGGGAAACTTATCGGAAATAGACAAGTTTTTGAAATTGATTTTTTTGACTCTTTTTTGAAACGCACGGAAATGTTTTATATTTTCGATCATATTTTTCCTCCTTGAAATTGTTGAAATGATTTGGACAGTCTTTTGAAATGACGAAACCCGCCGACCTTGCTCTTAACAAGATCAAGCGGCGGTCTTCAAATTTGAGGTGGTTGAAGTTTACTTTCGGCAACTGCGCGACCAACCGTTCATAAATGTTCTTTACCCTAATTACAATTTGACCTAAACACCGAAAAAGACATCAACCACCCGACTGCGCATTTCATAACAAACTACTGCCCTAAACGGTTTTGCTCTTTTTGCAGATCACAGTCTTGTCGCTATTTATACAGTGCGGAAAAATATTCGGAAAATACATCTTTGACATATTTTTTAAACGAGAAATTCTTAAACAGCTTCAAGTAGTTTGCTGAAAGATGTTATATCTAAGGGGATTATTTATTATTTAGCATCAGCAAGATTATTTGGCTCCGGGATTTACACCGGCGTTTTTAACTATAAAATTTTACCCGGATAAGAGCTTTTCGCTGCAAATGCTGGAAGTTTATATCTTTACGGATATATTTATCCGGGTTGAGAACCGGATCACATTGATTCAATTTTTCTTTTGCTGATCTTTATTATAGAACTTACATTTGAAACGGATTCATCTTTTTAAACCAACCGAACATAAGCAATTGGTAATACCCATACTTCAAAATCATTAAATTGGTAAAACAGTATATAGCTTTTTATTTAAGGAAATAATGCAGCGATATAACAGGAATTATTGGCAATTTAGCTAAAATAAATTGTCCGAGCAAAAAATAATTTGCAAATGTATTAATCTCGACTTGCAATAATTGGTTTTACCAATTATTATATTCGATATTGTTTTTTACAATCCAAATTAATCTAAAAAATAAGATAAGGAATCTAGATATATGAGAAAAGGT